>CAXRBW010000054.1:0-9578 GCA_964228775.1 Pyrinomonadaceae bacterium
GGGATCAAATGATGCTAACACTGTACAGGATCCATACGATTTCAACTCGGAGATGGGGCTCAATACCTTCGATGTCAGACATAACCTGAACATCACGGCCCTCATCGAGCTGCCTTTCGGTGCAGGAAGAAAATACAGCCTAAATGGAATTGCCAATGGAATTCTAGGTGGATGGCAGGTCGGTGGTGTGCTTAACGCACGAAGCGGCACCCCGATCAACGTGCTGATCACGAGACCGGATGTCGTCGCAGTCTGCCAGACTAGCGGTGGATGTACCCTCGGCACCTCGACGGTGGCTCAGGGCTTCGTCATTTCACTTCCCTCGGGATCGCTACCTGCAGGTTTTGTGGGAATGCTCAACACTCCTGGCGGTAACGCGTCGCGCTCAACTCGAAGACCGAACCTGGTTTCCGGAGTCAATCCAATCATCTCGATGGGTGGTGACCTCAGATATTTGAATCCCGCTGCATTCTCGATGCCAGCACCTGGCACCTATGGAAACCTTCCGAGGAATTTCCTCAAGGGACCTTCCTTCAGGCAGTTCGATCTGACATTGCAGAAGCGTTTCCAAATCGGCGAAAGGAGGAGCGTTGAATTCCGGTCGGAACTCTTCAATCTCTTCAACCAGGCGAATTTCGCAAACCCGCCCGCATCGTTGCCGAGCAATCTCGGAAGCTCTTCGAGCTCGATGCAACCCGGAGTCGCTTACACTACTGCGAACACGGGTCTGTTCGGAATCGTCAACGGCACGGTCGGAAAGACCGTCGGTCTTGGAACGAACCGACAGATGCAGTTTGCGCTCAGACTCAACTTCTAGTTAAAGAGGAGTTGAAAGTGGAAGGCCGGGCAATTGCCCGGCCTTTTTTTCATTAACTTTTCTTTTTGGGATCGTATGGAGTCGCCTGGTATTTCTTCACCGCGTCCTGCGCTCCGTCGTAATCATCGCGGAGTTCTTCCGCTTTTTTGTAGGCGTCGATGGCCCTCGGACGGTCACCCTTCGCATCGTAGGCGTTACCGAGTTTAATAAAGGACCAAACATGGAGCCAACCTGGTCTCGCGGAACTCTTGATGCTCTGCGTTATGACCTTGAAATTATCTATCGCCTGATCGTAATTACGCTGTTCAAGAAAAACAAGGCCGAGATGGTAATAAATCCAGGCGCTTGAACGATCCATCTTAAGTGCTGCCTCGAACTGCTGCTGCGCTTCGACTAGATTCCCTTCCTTGAATTGCTCTATTCCTCGGCGGGCAATCGACGAAATCTTCAGGTCTTCAGATGTTCTGAGTAATTTGAGATTCGGATCTATGACGACGTCCAGCGGCTTTCCCTGAGATTCAAGGTTGAAATCTGCACTCGCGTCCTCGATGAACACCGTCTCAGGCTTCGCCTCGAGATCACCCTCTGATTTGAGCTGAAGTTCCAATGGGAGTTTGAACCCGTCATAGTTCTGTCTGACAGTTCCACGGGTTATGAACCTACCGTCACGCGTCCGCAGAATCTCATATTCAGCCTTGAATTCAGGTACCCCCGTCCCCTCGACCCATCGGGCAAAGAAATACCGCATATTCTCGCCAGCAATTTCCGATGTAAGCTGCTCGAAGTCATCAATCGAAGCGTTTCGACCAGCATAACGCTCGACAAACACGCTAAGAAGTTTTTTGAATTTTTGTTCACCGAGGGATTCCTTTAAGAGACGGAAAATGAACGCGCCTTTCCCGTACATGATGTATTGATAAGCGGTTGATTGGTCATCAAGAGCCGATGGCGCCCTCGCAATCGATGAAGTCTGGTCGAACGTCAATGCCTTTTCGAGCATTTCCCGCCTCAGAGCCTCAATCTTGGCAGGCGAACCTTTCGACTCTCGAAACGAGTAGGCACTGAATTCAGAAAGCCCCTGGGAAAGCCATGCGTCGTCGAATGATTTAAGTCCGACATTGAGTCCCCACCACTGAAGCGCCGCTTCTCTCTCGAGTCTATCTTTTGTAAACGTTCGTGACTGCTCGAACAATCTAGTCGCAACAAAGATCATTCCCTGAGTTGAATAGAAATCGAGGCTCTCATCATCAATCTGCACGACAGTCATCCGCTTTGCCGACGGCGAAGGACCGAATGACGTGGTGTAAAACTCCAATGCTTTTCCTAAAGTCTCAGCGTAATCATCAATTACCGCATCATCGACCGTCTTCGAAAAGAATCTGATTTCGCGTTCTCCAATCACGCGATTTCTGACAGTGAACTTGTCGTAAGCGAAGTTTCCTATAAGACCAGGTTCTCTTTGGACGAAACGTTGTTTGCCGGAACCTTGAGTTTCCACCTCGTCACTGTAGCCCGCGACTGTAAAGCCCTTGGGAAGAGATATCGTGATGTCAGAAGTTGCTCGGTCAGCAGCGTAATCGTTGAAAGGAAACCATCTGGCAGCGTAAAGCAGATAACCGCTTTCCGCGCCTATGTAAGCAAGGCGCTTTGTGAGGAGCGGCCCACCCTCGGGAGTCACGAGGGTTCCAGAATATTTAAAACGGAGGGTAACTGAACTATCAGCTTTAACTATTTCACCCAAATCGATCCTAACACTCGGACCAAGAGACGAATTCCCAGCCCGGTCCTGAACAAAGGTCAGCACGGATACTGACGGAGTAGCTGTCTTCGAATCCTTTTTTTGATTTCCAATCTGAATATTTCCTGCAGAGGCAAAGCTGACGCGAGTAACAGATTCAACTATCAATGAGCCGTTGAGTTCAAAAGCAAGATTTCGTGTATCGGTGCTCGGCGTCAGCGTCACATCGACCGTAGCATTTAGTCGATTGTCATCAGGAAGGACCTGCAGGTCCATTTTGTAGTCCTTGACGTCAAAGGAGGCCGACGTGACCTTCTGCTGTGCTTCTATGGGAAGCACCGTCGCCACCAGCAAGAAAAAGATGTTTCGAATTACTGAAGTATTTATTCTTCTCATTGACTTGATTGCCATCAACCCAAATATAGCCTATGGGTCTCTTTGATGAGTTCCGAGCTTTGCAGGTTTGCCCCTTGGGAAGGCTCTAATCAATAAAATCCACCGAAACAATCTTTTCGGCGAGCTCGCGACCTAGCGCGGCGACCTCCTTGTGGGTCGGGTGCTCAGTATAGAAATCCAGCGCGACTCTATCTGGAAAAGTAGAGCTCAACCCAGTGTCGAACGATCTTTCGAGATGAAGCACATCGGCGCCGACCTTGAAGTCAATGATGTTCGGAATGATTGCAGGAAGAGACCGGAGCCTTTCGACGTGCTCACGTCGCTGCTCTTCTGTTATCTCGGGTTTGTATTTCCAACAGACAATGTGGGTTAGCATATGCTGATGTCGTTTTGGTTTTGGTTTTGGTTCTAGTTCTAGTTCTGATTCTGGTTTTGGTTATAGTTGTCGCTCTGGTTCTCGTTCTCGATTGTAACTCCGACTTTAAATCTGTTCTTCTTTCTCCATTTTCCTTCCTAGACCTCCAAGACCTCCAAGACCTCCAAGACCTCCAAGACTTCCTAGACCTCCAAGACTTCCCCACCTTCCTCACACCAATCTTTCGTCACCTGGTGTCTGTACTCAAACATCTTTTCGATCTGCGGAATCACGAGTAGCGGAGCGACGAATTCACCGAGAAAACCCATCGGTACTTCGAATTCGATTTCGTCCTTTAGGGTTGCACCGCTCGGATGGGGCTCGACGATGTGTTGGTGCCTCCAATATTTAAACGGGCCGGAAACCTGGATATCCTCGAACATTCGCGGAGGGTCGTAAGCCGTGTGACGAGCTACCCATTTCGCCGGAACAAGTCCGAATATCTTCTGCTCAATGATGGCTTCAGATCCGATTTGTGATATGTCAGCTCGCTGAATGATCTTCACATTTTCCCACGGCGGCACGAGACGCTCGAAAGCATCGGGCAGTTCGTGGAAGGCGAAGACACGCTGAGGAGAGGAGAGGATTACGGTGTGTTTGGAGAAATGCATTTTGTCTTGATGGGTGACATGTGACATGTGACATGTGACAAGTAACATGTGACACGAATGGCCTAATCTTTGAGGACTCGCTTCTCTATCGTCCTCTCGAGGCCAATGAGCATTTGCCCGATGCTGTCGAGCTCCTTTCTGAGATTGGAATAAACATCCTCAGTCAGATACCTCAGCTTTTTGGCAATGAGAAGCTCTGTCTCCAGCTCGCTAGAGGAGCCCTGTGCAATCGAAAGAAACCTGGCAAACTCCTTGTCGTGCTTTCTTCCAGCTCCTTCTGCAATATTCGCCGGAATCGATACAGCCGCCTTTCGGATTTGAGAGGTTAAACCGTACCTCTCATCATTGGGGAATGATCCAGTGGTGCGGTAGATATCTATTACGAAGTCGACGGCGCGCTTCCAAACAATCAGATTTTCGTGAGGTCTCATAAGTTTTCATAGACCTCTCCTCTTCGAAAGCCTTCTTATACTAGAAACCTCAAGCCATTGTCACGGATTTTTTCCGCGTCACGCGTCACGCGTCACCCAAAGATTTCCACCACCTTTCCGATCGCTGCCGCCAACTCATCCACCTCTTCTTTAGTGTTGTAAAACGCGAAAGAGGCGCGGGCGGTCGCCGGGACGCCGTAGAACTGCATAACGGGCTGCGCGCAGTGGTGGCCTGCGCGGATGGCGACGCCCTGCTGGTCGAGTATGGTTCCGATGTCGTGCGGGTGAACGCCTTCGATGACGAACGAAATTACAGAGGCTTTCTCTTTCGCAGTCCCTATGATCTTGACGCCCTCGATGGCAGAAAGCTTCTCCGTCGCGTACTCGAGAAGTTCGTGCTCATAGCGCGCGGCCGCGGTGAAATCGATGGAGCTAAGGTAGTCGATTGCAGCACCAAGTCCGATGTTCGCTGCGATTGCCGGTGTGCCGGCTTCAAATTTCTCCGGGATTGGAGCGTAGGTCGTCTTCTCAAATGTAACTGTCCTAATCATCCCGCCGCCAGTCTGGTACGGCGGCATCTTGTCGAGCCATTCCCTCTTTCCGTAAAGGACACCGCTACCCGTGGGCGCGAAGAGTTTGTGTCCTGAGAAGGTGTAGAAGTCCGCGTCGAGCTCCTGAACATCAACCGGGAAATGGGGTATCGCCTGCGCACCGTCGACAAGAACGGGAATTCCAAATTTATGTGCGGTCTCAATCATTTCCTTGACTGGATTGATTGTTCCGAGAGAATTCGACACATGGGATATCGAGACGATTTTGGTTCTGTCGTTGAGCATGTTCTCGTACTCATCGAGAATCAGTTCTCCGCGCTCATTCATCGGAATGACGCGGATTTTCGCTCCGAGTTCTTCAGCGACTACTTGCCATGGGACAATATTCGCGTGGTGCTCCATCTGGCTGAGGACAATCTCATCACCTTGCTTGATGAAGGCTCGACCGAACGAACTTGCGACAAGATTTACCCCCTCGGTGCATCCGCGGACGAAAATACACTCTTTGGCCTCACGGGCATTGATGAAGCACCTGACTTTTTCTCGGGCTGCTTCATAAGCGTTAGTCGCATTTTGAGAAAGCGTGTGCACACCCCTGTGGATATTTGAGTGCTCATGCTCAAGGTACTGCGACTCGCGCTCGATGACGGATGTAGGAACCTGTGATGACGCGGCGTTGTCGAGATAGACCAATGGCTTCCCGTTTACTGTTCTCGAAAGAATCGGGAAGTCTTCTCTGATTTTTTTTACGTTCCAGCTACTCATCACTTCGAAAGAAATTGTGCATTCAACCGGTTCAGAACCGCTTCATCGAGCTTGGCTTTGACCGACTCGACATCGATTTTGTTTATGACTTCTTCCGCAAATCCGTATGTGAGGAGATTTCTCGCGAGGGATTCCCTGATTCCGCGGCTAAGTAAATAAAACAGCTCTTCGTCCTCAAGCTGGCCGACGGTGGCACCGTGCGCGCACTTCACATCGTCATTGAAAATTTCGAGCTGAGGTTTTGTGTCCACTCGCGCGTCATTCGAAAGAAGAAGATTTTTGTTCGACTGATAGCCATCTGTTCCACTCGCGTTTTCACGAACAAAGATTTTGCCATTGAAAACAGCATGCGCCTTTCCATCGACGATTCCTTTATAAGACTGATGTGAAACGCAGTTTGGAACACGGTGGTCGATAAGCGAATGTGTGTCGTGATGCTGATCTTCACCAAGCATGTAGAGTCCGTCGACAAACACCTCACCGCCTTCTGCATTGAAGCGCACTGCGATCTCGTGGCGCGATACCTTCGCTCCAAGGTTTATGTTGGTCGAGTCATATACCGAGCCCTTCTCGACCTCAGCACCGGTGGCTCCGATGTGGAACGCATTGTGCGATTCACGCTGAACTCGGAAGTGCTTGATCTTCGCCTCGTCCGCGAGGGAGACCTCGATAACGGCGTTCGTCAGGTACCTCGACTCTGAGGCGCGTGAATAGCTTTCGATAAAGGTAGCCTCAGAAAATGCCTCAGCAACAATCATTATTCGCGGAAATGCGACCCTTCCGTCATCAGTCATGAAAAGCAATTGAACGGGGGAGTCGATATTGGGGTTATTATGTAGAAAAATGAACGCACCGTCCTCAATAAAGGCCGTGTTGAGTGCAGTGAATCCGTTCGTCTCAGTTTCTATGAGAGTGCCGAGCCTGGTCCTAAGGATGTCGGAGTATTTTTCTTCGGCGAGTGCATCACCGAAGCCGAGTACGACTGCTTCGCCGAGCCCTTCGTACCTCGAAAGTTCCTGACTGAACTTTCCATTCAGAAACACCAATACTTTATCCTTCGATTCCTCGTGAACGAAAGTCGAGAACTCTTGCTTCGAGTCTGCCGCAAGTGACCATTCATCCCCTGCGAAAGACGAAACATTCGTGTACTTCCATTCTTCATTCTCTGGAGTCGGAAAACCATTCCCTTCGAAGTATGAAAAGGCACGAGTGCGCAGTTCCTTGAGCCATTCTGGCTGGGCCGCCGTCTCAAGAGACTTAGCGAAATCTCCGCTGTATCGGGTTTTAAGTGCTGCTGAATTCATGCTTCAATTCGTTGCGGTCTTAACCCAGTCGTATCCCTTTTCTTCAAGCTCGAGCGCGAGCTCCTTGCCGCCCTCTTTGACCACTTTTCCGCCGGCGAGTACATGGACGAAATCAGGTTGGATATAGTTCAGTAGACGCTGGTAGTGCGTCACGAGAATGATGCCATTCTCGGAACTGCGAAGCTTATTGACACCCTCTGCGACCACGCGAAGCGCGTCGATGTCGAGGCCCGAATCGGTCTCATCGAGGATGGCCAATTTCGGAGCGAGCACCGCCATCTGGAGGATCTCATTGCGCTTCTTTTCTCCGCCCGAGAAACCTTCGTTGACCGAGCGCTTGAAGAAGTCCGAGCTCATCTCGACGATCTTCGCCTTCTCTTTGAGGTAGTCGTTGAACTCGAGCGGGTCGAGGTCTTCGTCGCCGTTGTGTTTCGCCTTCTCGTTATAGGCGAGTCGCAGAAATTCTGAATTGGTCACACCGGGCACTTCGACCGGGTACTGGAACGCGAGGAAGACACCTTCGCGGGCGCGCTCATCGGGATCGAGTTCGAGGAGATTCTTTCCTTCGTAGAGAACCTCTCCGCTAATCACCTCATATGAGGGATGTCCCGCGACAACCTTTGACAATGTCGACTTTCCAGAACCGTTTGGTCCCATGATTGCATGCACTTCGCCCTTGTTAACTTTGAGGTTGAGACCCTTTAGGATTTCTTTACCTCCGATACCGGCATGAAGATTTTTAATTTCTAATAGCATTTGTTTTAGTAAGTTCTCGGATTTTTGGTGACACGTGACGCGTAACAGGTGACACGATTAACGTGACACGTGACGCGTAGAAGGTGACAAGGTAAACGTGACACGTGACACGGAGTTCTCTAGGTTTCAATGTAGGTGCTTGTCGCACCTGTCCAAGGGTTCAATACTTAGGTTGCTTTCTGCTTTCTGCTTTCTGCTTTCTGCTTTCTGCTTTCCGTGTCACGCGTCACACGTCACATGTCATTTCTCACCCGTCACTTCTCTCACTCTTCCCTTGTCACTTCTCACCCGTCACTCGCCTTTCCTCGCCTTCCCTTACCTGACCGCCACCATCTCAATCTCCACCTTCGCTCCCCTCGGGAGTGCGGAGACCTGGACGGTCGACCTCGCGGGATACGGCTGCTTGAGGTACTTGGCGTAGACCTCGTTGACCGCCGCGAAATCGTTTATGTCGGTCAGAAAAATGGTCGTCTTCACGACCTTGTCAAAATCACTGTTCGCCGCTTTGAGAACCGCCTGCAGATTCTTCATCGCCTGATCGGCCTGAGCGGCTGTTCCGCCCTCGACGAGCCCTCCGGTCTTCGGATCGAGCCCCACCTGACCTGCGAGGAAAATTAAGTCGTCCGTCACGATTCCCTGCGAATAAGGCCCAATCGCCTTTGGCGCATCTCCAGTGACCACTGCAACCAGCTTCCTCGACGCTCCTCTTCCCTCTTCTGTGAAAGCCGCGCCGAACAGTACAGCGGCTGACAGTAACAGAAGGAGCGACGGACCCATCGACTTCACTCTCCCTGACATCTTTTTAAGCCTCCGCATCCGCCTCGATTTCGATCAGCATCCTCGGATCGATTAGCTTCGATACTTCCACCATCGACGTAGCCGGCATGATTTCAGAGAACACTTCTCCGTGAGCTTTGCCGAATTCCTGCCAACGCGAGATGTCTGTCACGAACATCCGAGTCCGAACTACGTTTTCAATCCCGAAATCCACCTGTTCGAGAGCCTTGGCGATGTTCCGTAAAGCCTGCACCGTCTGCCCGTAGGCGTCTCCCACCCAAGCGATGTCTCCGTTCTCATCCGTCGAGGTGGTCCCGGTCACGTAGGCCCTGTCCTCGACCCGCACGACACGGGAGTAGCCCACTTCGGATTCCCATTTCACACCAGAACTGAACCTGCGCCGTTCCTTCATAAACCCCTATCCGACACTGCCCTCGAGTTTGAGTCCGAGCAGTTTCTGCGCCTCGACCGCGTACTCCATCGGAAGCTCGCGGAACACTTCCTTGCAAAAGCCGTTGATGATCAAGGAGACCGCGTCCTCTTGCGAGATACCGCGCTGCTGTAGGTAGAACAGCTGCTCCTCGGAAATCTTCGAGGTCGTCGCTTCGTGCTCGACTCGCGCGGTGTTGTTCATAACCTCAATGTACGGGAAGGTATTCGCTTCGCACTTGCCACCGATTAGCATCGAGTCGCACTGCGTGTAGTTGCGCGCACCCTCAGCCTTCGGCATCACCTTCACGAGTCCGCGAGACGAGTTGTTCGACTTACCCGCTGAGATTCCCTTCGAGACGATCGTCGACTTCGTGTTCTTGCCGATGTGGATCATCTTCGTGCCGGTGTCGGCCTGCTGCTTCTTGCTGGCCACGGCCACCGAGTAGAACTCGCCCACGCTGTGATCGCCCTGCAGTATCACCGACGGATATTTCCAGGTGATGGCAGAACCGGTTTCGACCTGCGTCCACGAGATCTTCGAGTTCTTTCCGCGGCAGGCACCGCGCTTCGTCACGAAGTTGTAGA
>CAXRBW010000055.1:0-3736 GCA_964228775.1 Pyrinomonadaceae bacterium
CTCGGAATCACTTAGGATTCTGCGGGTTGGGGCGCTGAAAATCTAACTAGTGATGGTAAGACCGCCTTGAGCGGTCTTTTTCACGCCTTTTCACACTTTGATGAAAATCTTCTTCCGATAAAGAAGCCACATCAAGAATAGCCAGAGAAGAATATAGAGTATTGCGAAAACGAGCGATGCATTGATGGGCTCGAAGTAAGGTGCTATCGCAGAATCATAGAACCACTTCTGAACATTGGTTGTCTTCCCTTCACCTATGTCCCATTTGATGTTGATGAGGGTGCGCGTAAAAATTGCCGAACCAAAATAGAGCGCGAGGGCATTCGTCCCAAATATCTCGAACGGCCGAGTCCACCACTTCACCCCGCGCACGTCAATGAGCCAATAGCAGAGGCCGAGAAAGCATAGTGCGAGGCCTCCCATATACATGACGTAAGAGCTCGTCCAAATTGGCTTGTTGATCGGAAACCAGAAATTCCAAACCCATCCGATGAAGGTGAGAATGATTCCTGCCACAAAGAGACCCGAGACTGTTTCATGATGATCCCTTTTTCTTCTGATCCAATTTCCACAGAGCACGCCGATAAGACATGAGGCAATGGCAGGCATTGTTGAGAGGAGGCCTTCTGGGTCGTAGAACTCGCGTGTCGGCTTATATAGATGGTTGACAGGTATAACAAGCCGGTCAACGTATCCAGAGAAATTCCCCTCCATCGAGTAATCGCCATTCGCACCGAAATACATCAAAGCCCAATATCCGAGGGTGAGGACGGCCACGCCAATCACCTGCCCTCTTGTCTTTGTGAAAAGAAAGATGAGCGCCGCAAAGAGATAGCAGAGTGCGAGTCTCTGAAGAACTCCTGGAATCCTCAGGTTGGCAAGATCAAAGAAGGGGTACCCCATCTGAATCAGACCAAGCAGGAAAATCGCACCAGACCTGACGAATATCTTTGTGACAATCTTCGAGGTGACACCCGATTCCTCGACTCGCCTGCCGAGAGAAAGAGAGATGGATACCCCGACGATAAAAACAAAGAACGGAAAGATCATGTCTGTCGGCGTCCAGCCGTGCCATTCCGCATGCTTCAAAGGCGGATAAACTGCCGACCAACTGCCGGGGTTGTTCACCAAAACCATTGCGGCGATAGGAAGGCCTCTGAAGACGTCGAGTGATGTGAGTCGATTTGAAATCGCTTCGTTCATTTGGCGGAATCTCCTCTCGAAACTTGTAACCACGCAAAACTACACCGATATCCATTTGAAAGGCAACGAAGTCGCACTTCAGCCCTTGCAAAGCGCGCCAACTATCACTAATTTAGGGCGCACTATGAGAAAAGGTACTTTGATCGGCTCATCAGTGACGGCGGGGGCAGCATTCCTCATGGCCACCTCCGCAATCGGTCCCGGATTCCTCACCCAGACAACAATCTTTACGAAGGAATTCGGGGCGAGCATGGGGTTCGTCATCCTTCTCTCGGTCATTCTTGATATTTTTGCGCAGCTGAATATTTGGCGAGTACTGACCGTCAGCGGAATGAGGGGTCAGGAAGTGGCCGACCGATCACTTCCCGGTACCGGACTTCTCCTCGCCATCCTTGTTGCGTTTGGAGGATTCGCTTTCAATATCGGCAACGTCGCAGGCGCTGGCCTCGGCATCAATGTGCTGTTTGGCAACCTTGGGCTAAGCGTCGAGATGGGCGCCCTTCTAAGTGCTTCAATCGCCATCTTCATATTCATCACGCCGAAAGCAGGCTCGACGATGGATATTTTCGTTAAGGTGCTCGGAGTTTTGATGCTACTGGCGATTGTCTATATCGTTTTCGCCGCACAGCCGCCAATCAACGAGGCCATTACGCGAACTTTTCTCCCTCTTGTGATAGATCCGCGCGCGATTGTCACTCTTGTCGGCGGGACCGTCGGAGGATATATAAGCTTCGCAGGTGCGCATCGTCTGATAGATGCCGGAAAGACCGGGATCGAATCCGTTGGGGAGGTGGACCGCGGAGCGGTCACGGGAATTTTGTTCACGGCAGTCTTTCGCTTCCTGCTATTTCTTGCCGCACTAGGTGTGGTCGCGGGTGGTTTTGCCATCGACCTCGGAAATCCTCCGGCATCCGTATTTCAAAATGCTGCAGGCATGATCGGCTACAGGTTCTTTGGCGTTGTGATGTGGGCCGCCGCCATCACTTCGGTCGTCGGCGCCGCCTTTACCTCAGTTTCTTATTTAAAAACAATCCATCCGTTGATTGCCAAGAACGAGAGACTGGCGATAGCTCTCTTCATCGTCGCTTCGACAGCGGTTTTTCTTTCAATCGGAAAACCACCTGCCCAACTTCTGGTCTGGGCGGGGACAGTCAACGGTTTCATACTCCCAATAGGACTCGGCGCGATATTACTCGGCGCTAGGCGGCGGTCGATCGTCGGGGATTATCGCCATCCGACCTGGCTCTTGGTAGCGGGCGCAGTCGTTGTGTTGACGATGCTTGGATTTTCGCTTGCAACCTTATGGTCAACCTTCGGTTGAGACGCGGGGATGGTGTCGAAATTAAAAAAGACGGCCCGAAGGCCGTCTTTTCAGAAGAGTGGTGATCCGAGCAGGACTCGAACCTGCGACCCAGTGGTTAAAAGCCACTTGCTCTACCAACTGAGCTATCGGACCACTCGTCAGTCTGTGCAAAAATTAAGCTCAGACCGAACTTAAGATACTACCTAGGGCAAACTTCGTTGGCAAGTCATGAAGAGAACCAATTCTCCATCGTGCTCGCCTCAATTATCACCGTCTCGTCACGTTCGGGTCCCGTCGAAATCAATCCTATTTCGACTCCAATCGACCGTGAAAGGAATTCGACATACTTGCGCGCATTCTCAGGAAGTTTGGCGAATTCGGTTATTCCTCGGGTTTCCGACTTCCAGCCCGGGAGCGTCTCGTAAATCGGTTTGATTTTAGAAAGCTCTGCCGAAACCGAGGGAAAGTAGTCGATCCGCTTGCCGTCGATTTCATATGCGACACACACCTTGATTTCATCAAGCGCATCGAGAACATCGAGCTTGGTTAGTGCAACTGAATCGAAACCATTGAGGTCGGCGGCATAACGCGTGGCAACGGCATCGAACCAACCGCACCTGCGAGGCCTCTTGGTAACCGACCCGTATTCGTTGCCTCTCTTTCTTATAAGATTGGCGGTCTCTTCCTCTGCGTCAATCATCTCGGTGGGGAAAGGTCCTTCACCCACGCGAGTCGCATAGGTCCTGACAATTCCGAGCACACCTGAGATGTGGTGCGGCGGTATTCCCGCACCCACGGAAGCACCGCCTGCCGTCGGATTGGATGATGTCACGTAAGGATATGTTCCATGGTCGACATCGAGCAGTGTGGCCTGTGCTCCCTCGAGCAGAATTTTATTCCCCGCGCGTCTCGCATCGGAGAGAAACCTTGAGGTCTCAGTTACGAAAGGCCTGAGTCTCTCGATCAGCGGTGACACCTCCTCGAGTATCTCGCGCGCATCGAGCGGTTCCCTGCCATAGAGCGTGAGCATCCGATTTACCTCTTCAAGATTGCGCTCGACCCGCGACTTGAGTAGCTCCGGAACCATCGCATCAGCGACCCTGATGCCTCTACGACCCGCTTTGTCCTCATATGCCGGACCAATGCCTCTCAATGTGGTTCCTATCTTTTCATTACCGAGACGTTCTTCTGAGGTGTGGTCTAGCGCCCGATGGTAGGGCATGATGAGGT
>CAXRBW010000056.1:0-7349 GCA_964228775.1 Pyrinomonadaceae bacterium
CGCGGTCACTTCGCATCCCCACTTGGCGGCGAACTGTACGGCGAGGTGGCCGAGGCCTCCGATCCCGACGACACCAACCTTGTCGGTGGGCTTGATGCCGAGCTGGACGAATGGGTTGAAGACCGTGATGCCTCCGCAGAACAAGGGTCCGGCCTTCTCGACATCGAGATCGTCCGGAAGCTTGACTGCCCAATCCCAATTGCACCTGACCTTATCGGCAAAGCCGCCGTGCCGGCCCACAATCGTGCCGACCAGCGAAGGGCAGTTTATCTGATAACCCGAGATGCATTGCTGACATTGACCGCAGGTCTTGGCGTTCCAGCCGAGACCGACCATATCGCCGACCTGGAGCCCTTTGACCGCGTCACCTGTCGCAATGATTTTTCCAACCGCCTCATGTCCACCGACGAACGGATATTGCGTCATGCCCCATGTGTTGTCTCTCATCGAGAGATCTGAGTGGCAGATGCCGCAATACTCAACCTTGATTTCAACCTCTTCCGCGCCAAGCGGACCAGCATCGTACTCGAACGCTTCGAACGCCGATCCCTGAGCGGGCGCAGCATATCCCTTGATGACGTTTCCCATAAGACTCCTTTGATATGAAACTAAAATCTGATAACTATTTTTCCGAAATGCGATTGACTCTCGAGACATCTCAATGCATCTTGCGTCGCTTCGAAACTGAAAACCTCGCCGATTACTGGCTTGATTCCCTTCTCAGCGATGAATCGGTTCATGCTCTCGAACATCTCGACCGAGCCGACAAAGAGACCTTGAAGACGGACCGATTTCATCAGCACCGAGGTGAGATCGAACGATCCCTTGCCCGCCAGGACTCCGATGACTGCGATATGGCCACCGATCCTCACTGCGTCGAGCGACTGCTGCATCGTTCCTGCGCCTCCGACCTCGACTACATGGTCGACCCCGCGCTTACCCGTCATTTCCCTGACCGCCCTGCCCCACTCGGGCACATCTCGGTAGTTGATGGTCTCATCCGCGCCGAGGCGCTTCGCTCTCTCTAGCTTTTCCTCGCTCGAAGAAATTAGGATGACCCGCGCACCTGCGGCCTTTGCGAACTGAAGTGCAAATATGGAGACGCCGCCTGTTCCCTGGATCAGCACCGTTTCTCCGGGCTCAAGTCGCGCGGAAACAAAAAGTGCGTTGTAGGCCGTCAATGCCGCGCATGGCAAAGTTGAAGCTTCGTCAAAATCCAAATGCTGTGGAATTCGCACAAGGGCTTTTGCAGAGAACAGGCCGTACTCTCTCAAAGTACCGTCGAGGTCACCACCAAGTGTGGTGCGCGCCTTCGATGCATCAACCGGCCCGCCAATCCAACCCTGAGCTAAGTTCGGAATGACACGATCGCCGACCTTCCAATGATCGACGCCCTCACCGACCGCTGCCACCTCGCCCGCACCATCCGAGAGCGGGACCATCGGCATCGAAAGTCGAGGGTTGTAAAGACCCTTGACCATCATTAGGTCGCGGTAATTGAGCGATGCAGCGCGGAGCCGAACCAAGACTTCGCCGCTTCCCGGCGCAGGCATGTCGAGGTCGACTGCATGCAGTCCATCAATGCCGAATTCTGTCAGCTGATATCCCTTCATCCCCTTTAGACCGTCTGAATCAGGTCATCCTTCGAGAATCTGACCTTTGGCAGTCCCGCAAGGTAATCGTTCGCAGCATCACGGTAACCGACGGCGGCGATTACCACGGCGGAGTAGTCTTCAAGTCCGAGGATTTCGTTGAACTGCGCCGGATCGAAGCCCTCCATCGGCGTCGCATCGATGTTGAGAAGTGCGGCGGCGCTCAGAAGAAATCCGAGTGCGATGTAGGCCTGACGAGAATTCCACACCGCAATGTCCGAAGCTGACTTCGAAGCGATTGATCCTTTGATCATGCCGGCGTAATCGGCGAGCATTGACGCATCAATTCCTCGTACTGAAGCGGTGTGATTGATGAATCTGTCGACATCGGAATCATTTAGATTCTTTTTGAACGCAAAGACCACGAGATGTGATGCATCAGTGACTTGTGATTGATTCCACGCTGCCGCCCGTAGCCTCTCGCGGACCGCAGGATCGGTCACAACGATGAATTTGAATGGCTGGAGTCCGAAGCTCGATGGTGCGGCGATTAGCGACTGCTCAAGAACTGCCCAATCGGCGGCCGAGATTTTTTTGGACTTGTCGTAGGCTTTGGTTGCGTAGCGCCAATTCAATTGAGCTGTGATTGTTTCTTTCATATTTTTTTAATCTGACAATTTCGATTTGTTGTAAAGAACTTTTAGTGCGTCAGTCGTCCCCATCACCTGACGTGATGGCCAGACTTTCAGACCTTTAGGACGGCCGCGAGTGCGTCGCCAATTTCGGAATGGAGGAATTTGAAGCCTGCCACTTCGAGTTTCTTCGGCACGACTCTGTTGCCCCCGAGGACCAGTGCCTCACCCATCTCTCCGTAGAGCAATTTGATTGCAAATTCAGGTACAGGGACGAGTGTCGGGCGTCCGAGTGCAGCGCCGAGCGCTTTCGTGAACACCTCGTTCGTTACGGGGTTCGGAGCAGTCACGTTTACCGGACCTTTCATCCCTTCGTTGTCGAGTGCAAATTCAATTACGCGAACCAAATCGGCGAGAGTGATCCAAGACATGTACTGCTTTCCGCTGCCGACGACCCCGCCAACACCCATTTTGAAAGGCGTCAGCATCTTATCCAGCGCGCCGCCATCCTTTGAAAGAACGATACCGATGCGCAGCATCACCACGCGCGCTCCGAAATCGGCGGCCTTCCCGATTTCTGTCTCCCAGTCGCGTGAGACCATCGGCAGAAATCCCGTGCCTGACTGAGAATCCTCGGTGAGAATCTCGTCGCCGCGGTTCCCATAGAATCCCGTTGCCGACGCAGAGATGAATGCCTTCGGCGGTGCCGTACATTTTCGGAGGGCATCGACTAGAACCCTGGTTCCAACTGTCCTGCTTTCCCGTATCTTCCTCTTTTTGTCTTCCGACCAACTGCCCGATGCGACGTTGTCGCCTGCGAGATGAATGACAGCGTCGAAACCTTCGAGACGGGCCTGTTCTTCAGGGGCGAATCCCCTGACTGCGTCCCAACGAATCTCGCTCGCAGTCGCGGGTGCTGAGCGGACGAGTCTGAAAACATCATGACCTTTCGCTCTCAGCACGGGCGCAAGGGCTTCGCCAACGAGTCCGGTCGAACCTGAAATCAAAATCTTCATCTTTCTAAACTCCTATTGCCTGCCCTGCAGATCCCTCATCACGAATCGAACCATCTTCACGATGTCCTCCTCGGAGAGTTGATTCTTGAATGCCGGCATCGGCATCTTGCCGTTCTTGATCTGGTTGTAGATTTCCTCTTCACTCGTCTTTGCGGCCTTGCCGTAACGCAGAGACGGCACCATGACTCCGCTGACTTCCTTTCCATTGCCCTCGGCACCATGACAGACGGCGCAATTCTGACGGAAGATTGACGCCTCGACTGACTTGCTCTCGGCAATCACGAACTCGGTGCCACGTGAGCGCTTGGATGAATCGCAGGAGGCGGAAGCAATGATGGTAAACAGGATGATTGCCGCAATCTTCAAGGTTTTCATTTGATAGCACCCTCGATCGGACTCGAAGCCGAAGCATAGAGTCGCGTCGGCCTACGCCCGGCCATAAATACCATGCGACCGGCCGCGACGGCCTTCTTCATAGCAGTCGCCATAAGTGCCGCATCGCCCGCTTCGGCTATCGCAGTGTTCATTAGGATTGCATCAGCACAAAGCTCCATTGCGATGGCTGCATCGGAAGGAACTCCAACGCCAGCATCGACGATTATCGTCGCGTCAGGCAGTTGCTCTCTCATTATTCTGAGGTTCGCAGGATTCTGTACGCCGAGACCCGAACCGATTGGAGCGGCAAGGGGCATGACCGCGGCGCAACCAATGTCGAGAAGCTTGCGGGCCATAATCAAATCGTCAGAGAAGTAAGGAAGGACGATGAACCCTTCCTTGACGAGGACGCGCGCGGCCTCGAGGGTCTGCTCATTATCGGGTAGCAAGGTGACTTTGTCTCCGATGACTTCGAGTTTGATCCAATCCGTTTCCAGCGCCTCACGTGCGAGACGGGCAGTCCGCACCGCATGGTCGGCGTCATAGCAGCCCGCGGTGTTTGGCAGGATCTGCATATCGGGGAGCAGGTGGTCCAAAAAAGATTCAGCCTTGCGGTCAAGCGGGACACGGTTGACGGCGACGGTGACCATCTCTGCTCCCGACGCCCTGTGAGCCGCTTTCATCTCTTCGTATGAGCGATATTTTCCGGTCCCGATTATGAGGCGCGACGTGAAGTCTCTGCCTCCGAGTTTGAATATGTCTTCCATAAGCCTCGGACTCCTGAACACCAATCAAGGGATTATCTGAATCTTAACAAACTGGGTTCCAAAATGAACGGGGCCGACCCGAGGCCGACCCGTTGGCGTGTTCTGCGATGTATTCCATCTAACCGCCGCCGACAAAATGCACGACTTCAATGCGGTCACCGTCTTTAAGGGTGGTTTCCTCCCAACTGCGTTTTCTGACAACGCACTTGTTGAGTTCGATGGCGATCCGGTCACTTGGCAGCGCGACGAGTTCGAGTAGCTCTGTCAGCGAGCATTGCTCTTTCACGTCCACCGATTCCCCATTCAGGATCAATTTCATAACTTCAGTTTAACTTCGGAGAGGATACTTAGCTAAATGCTCTTTCGGGTTTTAGAACCTTCCTTAATTCGGCGACATAAGAGTCTTCCGTTGCAGTGATAATCGCCGCTGCGCGGCCACCCGAAAATCTTGGGATTCTGAGAGAAAAATATGCGACGCCAAACTTGTCCGTCCTGGCGTGGTAGATCGTCGCGCGAAATTCTGTCCCAATCAGCTTTATCGACACGCTCACATTGTGCGCGCCCGTTCCGTCCGAGCGACGGACCGAGACCTCGATGTCTTTGGATTCCCCGGAACAAAACATCGTGCCGTTCGCGATTTCAATCGTGATGGGACCTGCGGGAGCATCTCGGACATGAACTAACGGTGCCGAACTTTCAGCCTCACCCAGCATGGCATCGCGATGCAGTCGAACGAGTTCACCGAGTCGTCCTTTCAGAATCGCCGCGCAGACCGTACGGTGTTGGCGCTCGATGGTTTCGGCGAGGGCATTCAAGCCCTGCTCAGAGACCCAAGCCGATTCGTACCTCGACCGCTTCACTGCGACGACCGCACCCCGCTCGAAAACGGTGGTCTCAAACGCCCCTAATTCGGGGCCGAGGTCCTCCGTCTGAACGTGGAACTCGTTGCCCTCAAAATCGACGCTTGTATTGAATCCGCTGATCACTTCGTATCGTTTCAGTTCGTCCTCGGTGAGTTGAGGTATTTGGGTCTCACTCCAAGACGCTATCCCTTTCTCTGTCCGAAATTAGGCTTCCTTGACTGACCTAATCGCTTAACTTAGGCTAACCATTGTGCAATAATTCTAGTTTTGGAAACAGGGCGGAAGTCCCCCTCTAAGGGATTTCCGTGCCGTCGGACTTCAACCAAGGGAATCGATAAAAATGTCGGATTTCAACCTCTTCGACTACGCCCCATTGGCCGTCATGTTCATCGTGGCGATCGGGTTCTCGGCAAGCCAGGTCCTCGTGACGCAGCTTGTCGGACCGAAAAAGCGGACCGCAACCAAGCTGATGCCCTACGAATGCGGCAAGGATCCGGTCGGATCCGCCCGCGACCGCTTCTCGGTGAAGTTTTACACCGTTGCAGTCATCTTCCTCCTTTTCGATATCGAAGTTCTTTTCATGATTCCCTTCGCGGTCGCTTTCAAGGATTTGCTGGTCGCCCAGAAGGTACCTGAAGCCGCCGCCTACGGAACGGTCGCCTTCATTGAGATCATGATCTTCATCTCGACACTTGTCGTCGCTTACATCTATGTATGGCGAAAAGGCACCTTCGATTGGGGACTTCAATCGCGGGCCGAGGCAAGAGAAGAAGCGAAGCAGATTGCAAAAGAACGAAAGGCCAAGACTGCAACCGTCGGAAGCGGCGTTTAAACCGACGCGAAACCAACATTTATATGGGTTTAGAGAACAAATTATTCGATTCACTGCCAGACGTGATCACAGTCAAATTGGACGCGGTCATCAATTGGGCGCGCAAATCATCGATATGGCCAGCGACCTTCGGTCTCGCCTGTTGCGCAATCGAGATGATGAATTCGGTGTCGTCGCGTAGCGACATGTCGAGATTCGGTGCTGAAACATTCCGCGCATCGCCGAGACAGGCGGACGTGATGATCGTCTCAGGGCGCGTCTCAAGAAAGATGGCGCCAGTGCTTAGAAGAATCTACGACCAGATGCCAGAACCGAAGTGGGTGATCTCGATGGGCGCATGCGCTACCTCGGGAGGTGTCTTTGACAACTACGCGATCGTTCAGGGCGTTGACAAGATTGTACCGGTCGACATTTACATTCCGGGATGTCCTCCGCGACCCGAGATGCTTGTTCATGCGGTCACGATGTTGCAGGAAAAGATAATGAAGGATTCGGTCAAGGACCGTCGCGACACCTTTGAGGCTGAGAGTCGCGAGGCGATGGTTCCAGGAACACTCCCTGTGACCGAAGGCACGGCCCTCGAAAGGTCTGTTCAAGAGGACGTCGCCAACAACCAGGCTTCACGGCCTTACTCGGTCCCCTCGCGTCACGAACGCAGGAGGTCCTCGTAGCATCCGCGGCGGCGGCCTTTTCGGCTCGCCGCTTTTTGTTTGTTTATGGCAGACACAAAAGTTCTTACAGATATCGTTGACGCGCTGGTTGCTGAGAATGGCTCGTGGGTTTCGGAGTCAAAGGATGCGCTCGGCGAAGTAACTATAACGGTTCCGGCTGCGTCGATCAGCCAGGTTTGCGTGTACCTCAAAGAGTCGCACGGTTTCGACATGCTAGCGGACCTATGCGGTGCTGATCGTGGTCCCGAGGAAGATCCTCGGTTCGAGGTCAACTATCACCTCCTTTCAACCACCAAGCACATTCGGCTTCGCCTGAAAGTCCTCCTTTCAGAGGAATCGGCGAGCGTTGCAAGCGTGACTTCGGTCTGGAAGACGGCGAATTGGCATGAACGCGAGACCTACGATCTTGTCGGAATCAAGTTCGAAGGACACCCTGATCTGCGCAGAATCCTACTGCCGTCAGATTTCGACGGTCATGCGCTGCGCAAGGACTATCCGCTGCGAGGCTATGAGCCATACAGCATGGAGTAGGCATCGAGAAGATTTTTAATGGGGCCACGGCCCGGAAACTGAACAGAAATGGAAACGATTTCAGCAGAAC
>CAXRBW010000057.1:0-4521 GCA_964228775.1 Pyrinomonadaceae bacterium
TGCCTTCATTTCCCAGGTGAAGTCAGCAGAGGCGAAGGGTTCTCTGGAGATTTCGATTCTTCCCGATCCTTCGGTCCATGACGGACGGTTCGCCAACAACGGATGGCGTCAGGAACTTCCAAAGCCACTGACCAAGACCACCTGGGAGACTGTGGCCTATATCAGTCCGACGACCGCTGCGAGACTCGGTCTCAACCAGGGCCGCGACGAAAAGGAGTTTGCCGGTGGCGGACAGGGCACTAGCTTCATCAATACAAAAGGCGGAAATCTTTTCTCAGATCTCGTCACAATCAAATGTGACGGCGTTGAGATTGCAAAGGGTGTACCTGTTTGGATTCAGCCGGGCCAGCCTGACGATGTGGTGACGGTCTTCCTCGGGTATGGCAGAACCCGCGCGGGTCAGGTCGGAACCGGCATCGGATACAACGCATACGACATCAGAAAGTCTGACGCAATGGACTTCACGAGTGGCGAGGTCGTCGCCCGCGGAGAAAGAACCACCATCGCGTCAACCCAGACGCACTTCAATATCGAGAACAGAGAGAAGCAGATTCTGCATGTCTTTGATGTCGAAGCCTTTAATGAAGATCCTGAAATAGGTGAGCAGCACGACTACTACGATAAGTCGATGTATCCCTATCAAGATTTCCAGAAAATCTACGACGCAAACTACCGCTGGGGAATGGCAATCGACCTCAACAACTGTGTTGGATGCAATGCCTGCGTCATCGCTTGCCAATCAGAGAACAACATTCCGGTAGTTGGAAAGGAACAGGTCGAACGCAGCCGTGAAATGCACTGGATGCGCATCGATGCCTATTACACGGGCGAGCAGGACAATCCAGAAGGGCCGCATTTCCAGCCCATGCTTTGCCAGCAGTGCGAGCAGGCACCATGCGAGCCTGTTTGTCCGGTTCATGCGACGGTCCACAGCGCCGAAGGTCTCAACGACATGGTCTACAACCGCTGTGTTGGAACGAGGTACTGCTCGAACAACTGTCCATACAAAGTTCGAAGATTCAACTTCATGCTTTACCAGGATTGGAATACGCCTCAGTACAAGTTGATGCGTAACCCAGAGGTCAGTGTCCGCAGCCGAGGCGTCATGGAGAAATGCACCTATTGCACTCAGCGAATCTCCTTCGCGCGCATCGAGGCCGAGAAGACCGGTCGCAAGGTGCGCGACGGTGAGGTTGTCACTGCATGTCAATCGGTCTGTCCGACAGATGCAATTGTGTTCGGTGATCTCAATGACAAGGAGAGCGCTGTCTCGAAGCACAAGGGAGACAAGCGTAACTTCACGGTTCTCTACGATCTCAATACTCAGCCCCGCACCACGTATCTTGCGGGCCTGAAGAATCAAAACAAGAGCATGCCCGATTTCAGGGCGCCTAAGGCGGACGCGAAGAAGACGGGAGGGGCGAGCCACTAAAACGGCCAGACCCAATACCCATTCAGGGTTCACGGGTCTTCGAAAGTTATGCAGGAATTGAAAGAAGTTCAATCGAAGCTGCGGCCCGCAATGGTTGAGGGTGAGCACTCGTTTGGTTCGGTCACCGAGAAGATCAGTGATCTGACGCTGAAGAAGAAGACGCCGTTTGGATGGTTTGTCGGATTTGGCATCTCATTCATGTTGGCTCAGCTCCTCATCTTCACGATCATCTATCTCGTCTACAAGGGCATCGGAATTTGGGGAAACAACCAGCCGATCGGCTGGGCATTCGACATCATCAACTTCGTTTGGTGGATCGGAATCGGTCACGCCGGAACGCTGATATCGGCAATCCTCCTGCTCTTGAATCAGAAATGGAGAACCTCGATCAACCGTTTTGCTGAAGCGATGACGCTGTTCGCGGTCGCTTGTGCGGGTCTTTTCCCACTGCTACATACCGGTCGACCCTGGCTCGCTTACTGGCTTTTCCCATACCCGAACACGATGGGTATGTGGCCGCAGTTCAGAAGCCCATTGATGTGGGACGTTTTCGCGGTCTCAACCTACGCCACCGTGTCACTTCTTTTCTGGTATGTCGGATTGATTCCTGATCTTGCGACCCTTAGGGACAGAGCGAAGAACAAGATCTACAGATTTGTATACGGACTGCTTGCGATGGGATGGCGCGGATCGGCAAGACATTGGCACCGATACGAAATCGCCTATCTGCTTTTGGCAGGACTTTCGACGCCGCTGGTGCTTTCGGTGCACTCGATCGTCAGCTTCGACTTCTCGGTCGCCCAGCTTCCGGGATGGCACGCGACAATCTTCCCACCGTATTTCGTTGCGGGTGCTATTTTCGCCGGATTCGCGATGGTGCTGATTCTGTGTATACCGCTGAGACATTGGTACAAGATGCAGGATTTCATCACCCACACCCACCTTGTCTATATGGGTAAGGTGATGCTCGCGACTGGCCTGATTGTCGTTTACGGTTACGCGATGGAAGCGTTCTTCGGTTGGTACAGTGCCAGCCAGTACGAATTCTTCATGATCAAGAATCGTATCTGGGAAGGACCCTACTGGTGGTCCTACTGGTTGCTGATCTTCTGCAATGGACTTTCGATTCAGCTTCTTTGGTTCAAGAGATTCCGAGAAAGTGAGTTCTGGCTTTTCGTCATCTCCCTTGTTGTCAGCGTGGGAATGTGGTTGGAGCGGTTCGTCATCATCGTGACCAGTCTCCACCGCGACTTCCTCCCGTCTTCATGGGCGATGTATTCGCCGTCGATGTTCGACTGGTCGATGTACTTGGGAACGATCGGATTCTTCTTCACGCTCATCTTCCTTTTCGTCAGATTCCTGCCAATCATTTCGATCTTCGAGGTGAGAACGCTTCTTCCTGACGCTGAGGTTAAAGGAGACCACGGAAACCATCACTAATTGATGGGGCGCGACGTCGATGGACAGTCGTGAAGGTTACTTTATGGAAAAGAAAATCTACGGAGTGATGGCTGAATGCGGATCAACGACCGCCCTTGTCGAGGCGGCAAGGAAGGTCCGTGACGCCGGTTACACCAAGACCGATGCCTTTTCGCCGTTTCCGATCCATGAGATCGATGAGGCACTCGGAATCAAGCGGAGCATACTGCCTTGGATAGTTTTCGGCGGCGGCGTGTCCGGCCTGCTGGCGGGCATTGGACTCCAATGGTTTGTCCACGTATTCGATTATCCGATCATCGTCGGAGGTCGCCCGTTCTTCAGTTTGCCGGCATTCATTCCCGCCGCCTATGAGTTGACGATTCTCCTCGCCGCTTTCGGTGCGGTCTTCGGAATGATTGCCCTGAATCAGTTGCCACAGCCGTACCATCCGGTTTTCAACGTCCCGAATTTTTCGCTCGCAACGAGTGAGAAGTTTTTCCTCCTGATACAGAGTGAGGATGAGAAGTTCAGTTATGAGGACACTAAGAGATTCATGTCGGGTCTCAATCCGCAGGAGGTGCATGATGTCGAGGAATAAACTCGTTATCGCATTGCTCCTTTCGCTCGTGGGACTCTCGGCGTCGTGCAGATACGACATGCAGGACCAGCCGAGGCTGAAACCATTCAAGCAGAGTGACTTTTTCGCCGACAAGCGTGGTTCACGTGACCTTCCCGCAGGAACAGTCGCGCGCGGTCAGCTCAACACCGACAAACAGCTTTACACAGGCAAGATCGACAATCCGGACATGAATGCGGTTGCACAGACTGTCACCGATTCAAATGGCAGAGTTGTTGCGACGACCTTCCCCAACGTTGTTTCGGAGTTTCCTGTTCCAGTCACAAAGGAGCTCATCGACCGTGGAGGTCAACGATACAAGGTATTCTGCTCCGCCTGCCATGGAATGTTGGGGGATGGAAACGGGATGATTGCGAGACGGGGTTTCACCAAACCACCGACATATCATGATGACCGCCTTAGAAATGCTCCAGTCGGACATTTTTATGACGTCATCACCAACGGGAAGGGTGTCATGTCGGGCTATGCCGCTCAGATTCCCGTTGTCGACAGATGGGCAATCGTCGCATACATCCGCGCTCTTCAAGTCAGCCAGAATCAGAACGCAGGTAGCCCTGCCACCACCAAGGGAGGGATGCAATAGACATGTCCAATGCTAAATACCAGACTCCTTCTGAAGTAGGACGTTGGCGTTCACTTTCGCTCGGCCTTGGCGGCATCGCCACCATCGTCATGATTGCGATTGCGGCTTTCATTCCAGATCAACGAGAGCAGGTTCTTCGTGGATGGCTCTTGGGACTGATGCTTTGGGGCGGCATCGCGATTGGCGGACTCGGCATCTTGATTCTGCAGTTCATTGTCGGTGGTGCGTGGGGAGTGATTCTGCGCCGGACAGTCGAGGCGGCTTCGAGGACCATCCCGATAGTTTTCATTTTATTCCTGCCGATACTGGCAGGGGTCAGCTATCTATACGAATGGAGTCACCTCCAAGACGATCCGATCGTCGCTTGGCGCGGATGGTATCTGACATGGGGTGGTTGGGGTGCCCGTGCAGTCGCTTACTTCGTCCTCCTTTTCATCATGCAGTACCTGC
>CAXRBW010000058.1:0-5998 GCA_964228775.1 Pyrinomonadaceae bacterium
TCCACGTCCTGCCGCGATATTGGCGTAAAGGTTCGCCTGGGCGAGTCTGAATTCCGCACCGAAATTGTTTTCGATCAGATTCAGCTCGTTCAGGTTGTGCTGACGCCAAAGGTTCCTACCGCGGTTTCCGACATAACGGAATTCAATTGCTGAATTCACATTGAGTTCACGCTGGTATCCGAAACTGAACGAATCGACACGACCTGTTTCAAGTTCTGGGTCGAATGCGTTCGCAGAGTTCGCGGACGTCAGAGTGAACGGATAAGCCGGAGTCGACGGGAAGGCCGCTGCAGTCAGGTTCGCGTTCCCAGAGGTCCTGAGTAGCGATCCGACCGTGAGGTTTCCGATTGAAAGACTCCTCGAGGCCGACTGGTTGCCACCCGGGTTCGCTCCAAGGATCGAACCGATAAGTGCCGTGCCTTCGCGGACATAAGCGACTGAGAATCCTCCACGGAAAACACTCTTTCCAGAGGTTCCGAAGATTGATTTCAGCACCTTGTTGTCGAAGTCCGGACTCCAAACCACACCGATAGTCGGCGCGAGGTTGTTGGTGTCATCGGGTGTCGCATTCGAACCCTTTTCAACTGCTTTCACAGTCGGAACCAGGCCACCGGTCGAGCCGGGCTTGAAGATGTTCCCCTTACCCGAGAGACCGTAGACCATGTACGGATCCGAAAGAGCGGCGTAGTTGGCGCTGAGGATGCGGTATCCGCCCTGCGGCTGCCACCTGATGCCGTAGTTGATGGTGAGTTCGGGACGGATTCTCCAGCTGTCCTGAATGTACACACCGTAGGTGTCCTGGGCGCTGCGGGTAATCTGCTCTCCGTTGAGAGTGTACTGCCCGTTAGAGCCGAGATACGCAGTTGCGGTGTAACCCGTGACGCGTCCGACGAGACCAGCCCACATCGAGCGCGCCTCAGAGAGTTGCGTCGTGGTGGCACCAGGAATCGAGGTCGTGCTGAATGCACTGAACGCTGGGTCGGTGGTGTCCATACCGAAGCTCACGGTCGGGACCATGCGGTTGAACGCCTGGCTCCATGCCTTGATTCGCTTGTACTGACCACCGAAGTTCACGCTGTGGTCGCCGACGATCCAAGTGACCGAATCGGTGAGATCCCATGTCGGGGTCGTTCTCGCCGAAGTCGAGTTATTGGTCGTGGCACCCGTGATTCCGAGCGGAGTTCCGAAACCGAGGTCATATCCGCCCTGGAAGGCGAACTCGGCGACTGAGGCTTCAGGGAAGAAGACCGACTTACCAGCCGACATCGCGAGACGTGCTTCGTTCGTGATGTTCTTCGTAATCGTCGAACGGACTGCACCCGAGTACGAGTTACGGTCCGAGCCCTGTGAGTAGAACGCGAATCCAGGGAATCGCGGCTCTCTGCTGTTCAAGAAGTCAGCACCAGCTGGTACGAATTTCTGACGGTTAATGACGAACTCGACCGAGTTGGCCTTGTTCACGTTGACATCGAAGCGCAGCGCCAGGAATTTCCTGATGCTCATGCTCGCTGGCGACCAAGTGAAGTAGTTCCTGTTCGGGTTGTTCGTGATCGGCGAAAGGGTTCCCTGACCAAAGGTGCTGCGGATCTTCTGGAGAACCGAGGCAATCGTCGGGTCGGCGCTGTTGGTGATGCCGGCCGCGGTCGCAAGTGTCCAGAGATTTACGGTGTTGACGGTCGAGCCCGTGATGTAGGAGAAAATTCCTGACTCAGCCTGCGGGGTCAGAACTGTTCTCTGAACAGTACGGGTTTCGGGGAGCCTGAACTCTTCGTAGTTGACGAAGAAGAACGCACGGTTCTTACCCGAGTCGAACATTTTGTCTCCCGCCCCGAAGGTCGGGAAGGGAATCGGTCCGCCAAACTTGCCACCGTACTGGTTGAGGATGATTCTCTGACGCAGCGCTTTGCCGTTCGCATCTCTCACGCCGTCACGGTTCGTGTACCAGTAGTTGGAGTTGAGAGCGGTGTTGCGGTGCTGCCAGTAAAGTCCGCCAGTGTAGTCGTTGGTTCCGCGCTTGGTGACGAAACGAATCTGAACCGCACCGTCTCCCGAGCTTTCAGCGCCGGGGTTGTTAGTCGAAACCGTCACCTCGTCGATTGCGTCGATACGCGGTCTGACATAGGTGAAGTAACCGTCCGAAGAGCGGAGCAGGTTGTCCTGCACGTCGACGCCGTCGATGGTGATGCTGAGCGCACCTTTCGGAAGTCCGTTGATCGAAGATCTGCGCGGGGCTCCGACGGTGTTGGTTCCGGGAAGCAGGAGCAGAAGATCGAGCGCATCGCGCGAGGCGATCGGGGTCTCAGTGATCTGACGACCGGTGATGGTCTGGCCGATGGTCGCAGTTGCAGTCTGGAGTATTTCTCCACCGCTCGTGACCTCGACGACCTGGTCAATGCCACCGATCTGAAGCGTCGCATCGACAGTGGTCGGAAGACCGACGTCGACCTTGACGTTCGAGACGACGACTTTCTTAAAGCCGTTCGCTGAAACGGTGACTGTGTAGAAGCCGTTGCCGACCGACGGAATGCGGAAGGCGCCTGCCTCGTTTGTGGTTGCTGTCAAAGCCTTACCATCCGCACCGACAGCCGAGACGGCCGCGTTCGGAACGAGTCCGCCGTTCGGATCCGAGACGGTTCCGACGATGGCTCCTCTGGTCTGGGCGTTGACAGTTAGTCCTGCAAAGAGCAGCGCAATCGCAATGCTCAGGACTGAAAACGTCCTTTTCATTTTTTGATGTTCCTCCAAGTATTACTACGTCTTTGCAGTCCATTAGCGCTCGAAATTGAGCGGGCCTAATGAACCGCAAAGCTACTAACCTCGATTTATAGTTCCTTATCTAGGTTTTAAAGCGAGAATTCGGGTAAATCGATTAACAAAAAGTTAACAAAAGGC
The DNA here is from genome assembly GCA_964228775.1 of Pyrinomonadaceae bacterium. GTDB lineage: Bacteria > Acidobacteriota > Blastocatellia > Pyrinomonadales > Pyrinomonadaceae > CAXRBW01. The sequence continues at coordinate 2,893 of CAXRBW010000058.1, forward strand.
GGGGAAGTCAATCAAGTCGGGGGCTCCACGTTAATTGGAGGTCCCAACTAAAGCGCTCACCGAGAACCGCCAGGCTTCGCCTAAGCCATTCAAATTGTTACGGTTACGATTCACAGCGGTTCGGCCAGGGACTCGAATGCAATTTCTTTGATCCACTAAGGAGGCTGGCTAAGGTGATGGCGTTGAAAACAAAATGGTTTCTTCTAGCCACTACTGTTCCGTCGTCAACTCGACTGCCTCCTTATTGCATCATTCGCGCGATCTGGATGTAGAGCGGAATTCCGAGGATGACGTTGAAGGGAAAAGTTATTCCGAGTGACATTCCCATGTACAACGCCGGATTCACTTCGGGAAGTGCGTGCCTGAGGACTGCGGGCACCGCTATGTACGACGCACTCGCCGCGAGCACCATCAAAAGTATCGAGTCTCCCTGGGGTAGCCCAAGCAGCATGGATAGTGCCAAGGCGATTGCGGCATGGATGAGCGGCGCACTTACTGCGTAGATCGGCGTGATCAACGGTTTACCTTTGAGGCCCGAGAAGTTCTTTGCCGCCATCAGCCCCATGTCGAGAAGGAAGAAGGCGAGCATTCCCTTGAACAGGTCGATTGAAAACGGCGCCATTAGCTTTTCTCCCGCTTCGCCGATGATCAGGCCCACAATCATCGAGCCGAGCAGCAAAAGTTGAGCCCCGTCCGTGAAGGACTCACGTAGAATCCCCGACATCCGAGCCGGCACTACCGAATCTCCCTCAGAACTTCTAACCTTGTTCGCCAGGATGATTGCAAGAATGATTGCAGGCGATTCCATCAGCGCCATCGCCGCAGCCATATGTCCGCCAAAAGATATGCCGGCCTGGTCGAGGGCCTGGGTGGCGGTAATGAACGTGACCGCACTCACCGAGCCATAGGTCGCTGCTATCGCCGCCGCATCACGGTTGTTGAGCTTCATTCTCAAAATCCAATAACCGATGAGTGGGATGGCACTTGCAAGGAATACTGCCAGGCAGAGTTCTGTCGCAATTTCCGATGTGAAGCCCGACCTGTTCAGCGCGAATCCGCCCTTCAATCCGAGCGCCATCAGAAGATACAAAGAAAGAAATCTCGCGATCGGCTGCGGAATCTCCAGATTGGATTTGACCGCGCCCGCGAACATTCCGAATACGAAAAACAGAACTGCGGGATCGAGAAAGGTGGACATATGGCTAAACCCCTTTTGGAGTACAAGTCTGATTAACTAGACAAAACGCACTGACTTCCACCAGTGCGTCTTGTTTCGAGCGCTCAAATATTTTCAAAGGCATGCCGCGGATACTCAGGTACCCAAAAGGCGCGCCTGCTTTACCTCGGAATTATGCCGAGCTGTCTCAGGAATTCGAGGTTGTCCATGAAGTCCTGCTCCTCGGCAATCTTCCCATCTCTCATCTTCACTATCGTGCAGCCGATGATATCAACGGTTTTTCCGGTAGCGGGAATTCCAAAGAATGAACCGGTGTGCTTGCCTTGGAACTGCCAATACTTCACGAGCCGGTCTCCGTCGGCGAATGACTCTTTCACGACGAACTTCCGATCCGAAAATCCTGTGACGAAATTCTGGTAGTAGGCTTTGGCGTTCGCCTTGCCCTTAATCTCAGGTACCGTGTGGAGGATTGCATCCTCCACATATGCAGTGTCCAGAATCTCAGTGCGCCCCTGGTTGATTGCCACGTCCCAGACGTTGGAATAGAACTCGACATTCTTTCGTCCCAGTTCGACTCTTCTGTCGTTCTGAGACTTGGGAGCCTTGTCAGTCTGAGCGTAGGAAGTAAATGCCGAAAGTAGACAGATTACGAAGATTAATTTTTTCATATGTATGTGTCGGAGTTGATTGGATTTGGAACTGCGAAAAATTAGCATAGGTCGTGTGATTACCCAAAAGGATGAGCAAATACTAGCCTGCAAAGATGAGATGTAGCCTTTTGGGGCGCTACGGATTGTGAGCCAAAAGAAAAAAGGAGCCTTTCGGCTCCTTTTTCAGTGAGTGGTACACCCGGCATGATTCGAACATGCGACCCCTTGATTCGTAGTCAAGTACTATATCCAGCTGAGCTACGGGTGCAGAAAATCAAATAGAGAGACTAAGCAAACATCTGCTCGGTGTCAAGATTTATCGATGTTTCCGAAGCGATGATCAAGTCTCTCAAGATGCTATCTTCCCAGCCTCGGATCTGGTCTCGACTTGATCTCGTATTCCTTCGGCGGCTCGGCCCCCATTAGATTCTTGACGAAATAATCCCAACGCCGACGCATCATGTAGAGACTGTCCGCACCGTAGCCGTGTCGCGCATTCGGAAAGATGACAAGGTCGAAATCCTTGTTCGCTTTCACGAGTGCGTCAACTACAAGGTAGGTGTTGTATGGCGGCACGTTGTCATCCATACCGCCCGTTGCGAGCATCAACTTGCCCTTGAGATTCTTAGCGTGATTTTGATTGGCCTGGTCCTCGTAATTGGATTTGCCATTCGCATCTTTCATCATCAGGCCGATGTACCTCTCGCCCCAATCATCCTCGTAGTTGCGGTTTTCGTGGTTGCCCGACTCAGAGATTCCAACTTTGTAAAAATCAGGGTGGCGGAACATTGCCGCCGCGGTTGCAAATCCTCCGCCCGAGTGACCCCAGATGCCGACGCGCTCGGTGTCGATATAGGGGTATTTCGCGGCGAGTTGCCTGATTCCTGAAATCTGATCCTCGAGTGTGTTGTCCGCCATGTTGCCGTAACAGGCGTCATGGAAGGATTTCGAGCGGTCTGGATTACAAGTACCGTCAATCACGATGACGACGAACCCGAGCTCGGCCAGCGCGTTGTTATCACCGCGGCTCGCCGAAAACGCCCTCGATCCAACACCGCCACCCTGCGGTCCGGGATCGATGTAATTGATGACAGGATATTTTTTCGCAGCGTCAAGATTCGACGGAGTGAACATCAAACCGTAGAGATCCCATCTGCCGTCACGCGATTTCACAGTGATCGGTGTCGGAGCTTTCCAACCTGCCGCCTTAAGGCGCGAAACATCTGCGGTCTCGAGCGTTGTGACTAGCTTGCCGGACATCTCACGCAAAACTGCGACG
>CAXRBW010000059.1:0-6941 GCA_964228775.1 Pyrinomonadaceae bacterium
GTGGCAGGTGCGAGCAGGACACCGTTTCGGTAATGTCCACTAGCGACAATCAGTCCGCCGAAACTATCGACCGCCGTGATAATCGGCTCTGGCCTTCCAGCGAAAGGCCGCAGGCCCGCCCATCTGTCGACAATACTCTCGTGCTCAAGACAGGGAAATATCTCTGTTGCGGTCGCTTTCAAGATTGCATGTGCAGCATCTGTAGTCGATTTATCAAAACCGACAAGCTCGCTTGTAGCCCCTACCAATAATCTTCCATCGATTCTAGGGATTGCATATCCACGTTCGGAATAGATGACCTTGTCGGTCAACTTGGTTGTGGGAGTGTAAACAATCATCTCACCCTTGACGGGCATAATCTGTGACTGCATTTCGAAACCGGGTATCATCGATGACCAGCTGCCCGCTGCAAGTACTACCGATTTAGCAAAACATCTTCCCGAATCCGTCATCGCGCCCGTCACCGCTGAATTTTCAAAGATTAGAGACTCTACCTCACACCCTTCAATTATTTTGACTCCGCTCGCAACCGCAGAAGCTGCGAGAGCCTCAATCAACCGTCGATTTTCTACCTGCCAGTCCTGCGGGAAGAAAAGACCACCTTTCACGGTTGGATTGATTCTCGGTTCGCGGGATAAAACTTCGGCCGCAGAAAGCAAAGATACATTTAGGCCATTGTGAGTCTGCCATGCATATCTTTCAGTCAGCTTCCGCACATCATCTTCGCTGAATGAAAGAAAGAGTGTTCCTGATTGTTCGAGCTGGATATCGATTCCAGTCTCCTCGCGGAGTGATTCCGCGAGTTCCGGGTATAGATTGCGGGAATGAGTGCAGAAATCGAGGAATCCACCGCCGTGCTCAGTCTCTGCCTGAACCGCAAGCATGCCCCCTGCGGCATGCGAAGCTTCCATGCCAATGCGCCCGCGCTCAATAAGCGTTACCTCACCGAGTCCTCGCCTTCCACAAAGTCTGGCGATTGCAAGGCCGATCACTCCGCCTCCGATTATGAGAATGTCCGTATTCATCGGCTCTGCTATTATAAACTTTGATCGATCACAAGCATTCCTCGCTGGAAAGGAGAGCAAATGGCGAAACATCTCATCACACTCATACCGGGAGACGGAATCGGTCCGGAAATAATCTCGGCAACCGTTCGAATCCTAGAAGCCGCAGGCGCAGACATCGAATGGGATGTATGTGATCTTGGCTCTGGCGCTGTCGAAAAGTTCGGCACAACAATCCCCGAGGCGACCATTGATTCTGTACGTCGCAACAAGGTTGCATTGAAAGGACCACTGACGACCCCGGTCGGCAAAGGCTTCACCTCGGTAAACGTCGGTCTTAGAAAAGCTCTTGATTTGTACGCCAATGTCCGGCCGATAAAGGCGCTCCCTAACGTAAAATGTCGGTATCCCGAGCTGGATCTCATAATCGTCCGCGAGAATACAGAGGATCTCTACGCGGGACTCGAACATGTTGTCGTTCCGGGAGTCGTCGAATCGCTCAAGATCATCACGGAAAAAGCCTCCACCAGAATTTCCCAATACGCCTTCGACCTTGCAGTGAAGCTCGGGAGAAAAAAGGTAACTGCGATGCACAAGGCGAACATCATGAAACTGTCGGACGGGTTGTTTCTCGACTGTTTCTACAAGAAGGCGAACGAATTTCCGCAGATAGTCTCCGATGACAAAATCATCGACAACGCCTGCATGCAGTTAGTGATGCGCCCCGAACAGTTCGATGTGATGGTTCTTGAGAATCTTTACGGAGACATAGTGTCCGATCTGTGTGCGGGTTTGATTGGAGGCCTCGGTCTTGCCCCCGGTGCCAACATCGGTGAACAGGGCGCTGTGTTCGAGGCAGTGCATGGTTCAGCACCGGACATTGCCGGCAAGGGCGTCGCAAATCCGACTGCAATTCTTATGTCTGCGTTGCTCATGCTTCGTCATATCGACGAAAGTGTAATCGCCGATAATATTGAGAGAGCGATGATGGATGTTTTCACTGAAGGCACGGTTAGAACTAGGGACCTAGGCGGGACCGCCAGCACAGATGAATTTGCTTCTGCAATCATCACGCGACTCAGCTGACTAATCCCGCTCTGATTTGAATCTTCTAATGTCTGAAAGCCCCTTAACTGCAGGTATTTGGGAGACATCCCCGACTCTCGATGAGATTCTTGAGCGGATTTTTATCGCCCTAGAGAATGGCGCGAGCAGCTCCAAACATCCCTTCCATCTGGCTACCTTTGGAACGATTTCCAATTCAGCGCCGAACATGCGGACGGTAGTCTTGCGCAAATTCTCCCGCACGGATCTCTCCTTACTCTTCCATACCCATTCAGGTTCGCCCAAGATTGAAGAGGTTAGGCACAATCCCGAAGTCGGGTGGCTTTTCTATGATCAGCAAAAGGGACTCCAGTTAAGGATTGCTGGCCACGCGACAATACATATCGGCGACTCAGTATCAGACGAGCGATGGGATCTGACAACACGCTTGGGTAAGAGATGCTATCTTGCCGAGCCCTCTGGTAGAGCAACTACCGCTGCGACCTCTGGGCTTCCATTCGACCCGAGATCGATTCCAAAAGACTTGGATGTCGAACCCGGTAGAGGTAACTTTGCTGTGATTGTTACAAAGATTACGAACATCGATTGCCTTGAACTCGACGTTCGGGGTCACAGAAGAAGTAACTTCTCCTTTAGCAATGACGAGCATTTTTCCTCTTGGGTGACACCGTAGGAACATAATTGAGTGAGACGTTGCCTGCGGGGACCCAAGATGCTTGAAAACGTCTTCGGAATAAATGGTTGAACCCTTCCCCCAAATTATTCCTTGCCAATCAGAGAGCAATATTTACGGCATATCTAAACCTTTAAAAGGTAGAGAATGAGCGGTTTTGGCAGAACAGGGTGATTTGATAGGATTCAATTGTATTGACACCCTTAAAGGAGGGGTGTTAGCCTTCACGAGTTTTTGATATTCCATAAAAGCTTCTCTGACTTTTTCTCAGTCGGTCAAAAATAAAACGTTCATATACATATACTTAAATGAATTGGATGAAGTTTTTCAGCCATTATCCGAACGCTTTATTGATGATGGGCGGTACAGTCCGCAAAGAGTTGTTTAATTCAAAGCGGCCTGTCTGCAAATTCTAAGGACGGCACTGGAGTACCTTTTATGTTTGATATTTCAGCATTTGCCCCGGCTCTGCTGGGTTTTTCTACGGATACTTTGATCACAAGAGCTGACGTCGGCATCCTTCCAATGGTTGTCAACTTCACGTTCTTCGTCGCCTACATTTCGATGGGTGCGGCGTTCATTTTCTTCATGGCTCAGAGGAACAGCGTTGCGGCAGAATACCGCTCCGCATTGACCCTTTCGGCCATCATTGTCGCAATCGCGGCCTTCCATTACTTCTACATGAAGGGTCTGTACGCAGACTATACCCTTCCCCGATTGGCTGATGCGATGAAGAATGGTGGTGACGCCGCCAAGGTCATCAGTGACTCTTTCTTCGGAATCATCAATTATCGCTACATGGATTGGCTCGTCACGACGCCACTTCTCGTTGCGAAGATTCCAATGGCCGCCGCTCATGGCAAGAAGGCCGGAAAGGTCGTTACCAGCCTCATCATTGCTGACTTGGTGATGATTATCGCGGGATTCATCGGTGAGCAGTATGTCACTGAAATGGGTTCAAGATTGATGTGGGGCACGATCTCGACAGTCGGCTATCTCGGCATCGTCTACATTCTTTTCACGACAGTGAAGGATATGGCGAAATCTGCGGATGCCAACTCCCAGATGGCGGTTAAGTGGATGTCAATCTTCGTCATCACGACATGGGGCATCTATCCCATCGGATACCTTGTTCCGTGGTTTGCGCCGGGCCTCGATCTCAACATCGTGCACGCCGTCTATAACATTGGCGACCAGTTCAACAAGATTGCACCGGGTGTGGTTCTCTACATTGCCGGACGCAATGCACTGAAAGCCTAAGTTGTAAAAACGGAACCGTATTTCGGTTCCATGTCCTTGGTAAAGAGGTGGTCGTCTAATGGCGACCACCTCTCCATTATTAGCTCCCCTCTTTCACGCAGATGCAGAAGACAGACGTTCTGATTCTAGGTGCAGGATGCGCAGGCTCGTCCCTCGCACACCATTTAGAACAGAAAGGGTTTAACGGCTCGGTCACTCTCTGCGATTCCAGATCTTCATTCAATAGCGAACAAAGATGGTGTACCTGGGGGCGGGTGCCTGCCTCGATGGCACATTTAGTGAGCCACCGCTGGGACGAATGGACGATAATTACTCCATCGGGCGATGTCATCAACAGATCGGGAGATTTTTCCTACAGTGAGATTTACGCCCCCGAGTTTTTCAAGTCGCTCCACGGTCCGTGGCTCAATGGAAGTTCCGAAATGCGACTTCATGCCGGAGAGGAAGTAATAGAGACAAAGACGGTTCGCGAGGGTACCGTGGTCGTGACCAAAAACCATGAATGGCTTGCCAAAACAGTCTTTGATTCACGCTTTGATCCGAACCTACACGAAGAGCTGAAAAAGGACGCAAAGATCTTTCTGAATCAAAGTTTTTTGGGATGGAAAATTGCCTTTGACCGTCCCGTGTTTTTTCCAGGTCGGGCCATATTGATGGATTTCAGAGTGCCAGAGTCGACGGCACTTCACTTCATCTATGTCCTTCCATATTCCGAGACCGAAGCGCTCGTGGAAAGTACATCCTTCGATCGCGAGCCGCTACCTCTAGATACTCACACGATACATCTGCGGAAATACATCGCAGAACATTTCGGCGAAAGTTACCGCACTCTGAGCAATGAAAGTGGAAACCTGCCGATGTCTTCCAAAAGACTCCGCCCTAACGATTCTGAGAATTTCGTAACTATAGGGGCCGCCGGCGGTGCCATCCGCCCCTCGAGCGGCTATGCATTCCATAGAATTCAAAGGACGACAAAGCAGATTGCTTCCAGACTCGCTTCAGGTAGATCAATTACCGAAGTGAGACAGGCAGCCTCAAAATATCGGCTGTATGACAATGTGTTCTTGGAGGTGATAGATTCCGATCTTCCAGGAGCGACTGTACATTTCGAAAGACTGTTTCGAAGCGCCCGTCCAGATTCTCTTACGCGGTTCATGTTGGACGAGGGAAGCATCATCGACGATGTAAGGGTTGCCCTCAGCGTGAAAAAACTTCCCTTCATCAAGGGAATCATTTCGGTCGGATCACGCATCATTGCCGAACCGATTGTGAATTCTTATGAGAAAGTTCGTGCTGCTCTACGCGGCTCCGTGGACAGGTCTAATAATCGCGGCTCTGTCGGGACAAAAGACGGCAAATGACCTCGAAATTATTGGGGCGTGGGTCTTTCTTTTTAGCGCCTTAATCTTCGGGCTTCCTCATGGCGCGTTCGACTTTTGGATTCTCCAGAAAAAGCTCAACGCATCGAGAGCCGCAGACTCAAGACTCCTCGTGACCCTTGTCCTGTATGCCCTCTCGGCATTCGCGGTCGCGGCACTTTGGTTCACATTTCCCACCGCTTCAATTGCTGCTTTTCTGATTCTGACAGCACTTCATTTCGGAGCTGGGGATCAAATTTGGGAGAACATAAATCCCAGAGGCAGAATACCTTCTCTCCTTCGCGGCCTTGTGATTGTGTCATCACCTCTGGCATTTCATCCTGCAGAGTCAGAGCGTTTTCTTGGAAATTTCCTTTGGCAATCACAGGGCACGGAGAGTATTGCTCTTATCATGGCGTGGGCGCCCAAGATTCTTGTCTTTTCATCGGGCGCATTGCTTTTAGCTGACATCGGAAGGTCGAGGACACTCCAGACTTTTCCGTTGTTGAAGTGGCTTGAGCTGGGAATATTCGTCGGGTTCTTCTGGCTGATGTCACCTCTTTTTGCAACAGCAGTTTATTTCACACTGGTGCATTCTTGGCGACACGTTCTGCGGACGAGGGTTTATGCTGAAAGTGGATTGGAATCCGCGCTTAGGACACCGACTACCAATATTCTTTGGGAGTTCTATAAGAAAGCCTTTCCTATGACGGCGCTCTCGCTTGTCGGCTTAGCCCTGATTTATGTTGTTGTCAGACCAGACCTCGATGAATTAACGAGCTGGACCTCCGCCTACTTCATACTTCTCGCTTCACTCACAGTTCCTCATGCAATTGTCATTGAAATGACAGAGGCCCGATTGTTGAGTTAGAAATCAGCCTTTCTTTTTACGCGTATTCATCAGATCCTCGATTGCCTCGGGATCCTTGGGGACTTTCGCCGTCAGATTGACGTTTCCCTTTTCGGTGATGAACACATCGTCCTCTATTCGAACGCCGATTCCACGAAATTTTGCAGGGGCGGCCTTGTCATCAGGAGGAATGTAAAGCCCCGGCTCAACCGTCAGCACCATGCCGGGTGCGAACGGACGCGAACTCTTCGCACCCTGGTCGTTAAAATATCGACCTGCATCATGGACGTCGAGTCCTAGATAATGTCCAACGCCGTGCATGTAATATTTTAAATAGGACTTCTTCTTTATCAATGTCTCAGTTCTTCCTTTGAGCAGACCGAGTTTCTTCATCCCTTCCGTCAGCAGTTCGATGGAAAAATTCTGACGGTTGACGACAGTAGTGCCCTTGACCGTCGCCTTGATGCATTCGAGCTGTACATCAAGAACCACGTCATACACCTCTCTTTGTGCCTTTGAAAATCGTCCGTTAACTGGGTATGTCCTTGTGATGTCGGAAGAGTACCCCTTGTAGTTACAGCCCGCATCGACCAACAGCAGGTCACCGTTTCTTAGCGGTGCGTTGTTTTCCACATAATGGAGTATCGTCGCGTTGTCGCCTCCACCAACAATCGAATTGTAGGCAGTGCCCTCCGCACCGTTCATTCTGAAATAATGTTCGATGATGGCTT
>CAXRBW010000060.1:0-2627 GCA_964228775.1 Pyrinomonadaceae bacterium
TGGACGTCAATCTTAAGCATCAGAAAGCACGAAAATGTCTCTCGATTATTGCCTCGGAGAGGCTAAATGGCAACGATTCAGCCGACGAGTGGATTCTGGTCCGAATCGGCGAGCTGTCCTGGGCGTCGGCCTCCGAGGAACGCCTCAAGATCCGCAAGCTGATTTGCATTCTGAGGTTCGGCAACCACCGCCCCGTCGGCGAAATAAATAATCGTCATCACCTCTCGGGATTTGGTCGCGGAAAGGTTCGGTCCCGCCGAATGAATTGTCTGACCGTAGTGAAAGCTGCAGTCACCCGCTGTCATTGCACCACATTTAGAGATGGGAAGATTGTTGGTTTCAATCAAGCGTTGGTAGTGGATCTCGCTACTGTCGGAGATTCCTATTTCCGCAACGGCCTCGAGACGATGTGATCGCGAAGCAAATGTCATCGAGCCCATTTCAGCGCCCAAATCATCAAGCGGTATCCAGATAGTCACCATGTCTCGGGTCGTGAGTGGCCAATAAAATTGATCACGATGCCACGGCGTTCTCCCCCCTTTGGGCTCCTTGATGAGCGCCTGGTCGTGATAGAGGCGCACTCTTTCAGCCCCAAGCAATCGCGCCGCGATTTGAGCCGGCCTCGGGTCTAAAACAAGGCCGCGGACCTCCTCATCTTTTTCCCAGATGTTGGTGATTTGGATGAACGCGCGTCCATAGGTGTCACGTTCATCGAGTGGCCGAGCCTCGGTGTTGAGGCGAGTGACTGCATTCATCACCGCCTGTCGAAGCTCTGAAACGTATTGAGTACCGAGTGCGGAGCGTAGCAGGATGTGTCCGTCCTGTCTGAATGATGCAATTTGTTCCTCGGTAGGTGTCACAGAGGTAGGTGTCTCAGGCTGTGGTTAGGCGACAACGGGCGGTGGCTCCATGACAGCGCCGCATTTTTTGCAGGTGCGTAGCTCCAAGCTGCCATAGAACTTCTTGAACACTCCCTGAAACTGCGTGGTGATGTCGGTCAATTCGAAATATTCCTCGTAGAGTTTTGTATTACAGCTCTCGCAGAACCAAAGAAGTCCGTCGAGTTCACCGGTCCTCCTCTTGCGTTCGATGACGAGACCGACTGTATCGGCTCCTCGAATCGGGTTGTGCGGAACTCGTGGCGGGAGAAGGAATATCTCACCCTCTTTTATCGGAATATCGACTGCATTTCCGTCCTCTTGGATTGTGACCTTGATGTCTCCCTCGAGCTGGTAGAAGAATTCCTCTCCCTCGTCATAGTGAAAATCTTTTCTGGAGTTAGGACCACCGACCACCATGACGATGAATTCGGCATCCTCATAGACGCATTTGTTGCCGACGGGCGGCTTGAGTAAATGCCGATGCTCGTCAATCCACTGCTTGAAATTGAATGGTCTTCTAACTTTCATTACTTTTTCACTCAGTCGATGGTGGCGATGACTTTTAGTTCAATCGCAATCGGAGTTGGGAGCGCCGTTATCTCGACCGTTGTTCTGCACGGGAGATTATCCTTGAAATGTTCGGCATAGACTCGGTTGTATACCGCAAAATCGTTCTTCATGTTGGTCAGGAAGACCGTGACATCGACGATGTTTTCCCATTTCGAGCCCGCCTCTTCGACGATGAATCTCACGTTTTGAAAAACTGCGCGGCATTGGGCCTCGATGTCATAGGAGACTATCTCTCCGCCTGGCCCAAGGCTGACTCCAGGAATTTCCTTCGATCCTCTTTGACGCGGACCGACGCCTGAAAGAAAAAGCAGATTGCCGACGCGTCGCGCATGAGGATAGAGTCCGACCGGCTCCGGCGCCCTCGATGATTCGATTATTTCTTTTCCGTCCATTGTGTCCCTGAGTCTAGATTTTGATGCAGATATTTTTTTCTTCGGTAAAGAATCTCAACGCCTCGAAGCCGCCCTCGCGCCCAATCCCAGAATTCTTCATTCCTCCGAATGGTGTCCTCAAATCTCGCAAGAGCCATGTGTTGACCCAGATAATGCCGCTCTCGATCGCGGCCGCCATCCGGTGCGCGCGTGAAAGATTTTCAGTCCAAAGAGTGGCCGACAGTCCGTATTCAGTCGAGTTGGCCATGGCGAGCACCTCTTCTTCACTGTCAAAGGGCATCACCGTCACTACGGGTCCGAAGATTTCTTCCGAATTCGTCCTGCAATCCTGAGGGAGTCCCGTGATGACCGTCGGCTCGATAAAGAATCCCTTTTCGCACCGTCCCGTGGGAGCAAGCTGCTGCCCACCGCATAAAAGTGTCCCACCCTCTTCTTTTGCAAGCGCTATGTAGGACATCACCTTATCTAAATGTGTTTGCGAAACCACCGCTCCGACGTTCGTCTCGCTCTTCAAAGGATCGCCAACCGCCAATGCCTTCACCTTTTCGGTAAAGTCCGTACAGAACTTTTGATATATCTTTCTCTCAACGAAAATGCGCGAACCACAGAGGCATATCTGTCCCTGATTTGAGAATGATGATCGAACGGTCGTTGCGAGCATCTCTTCGTAGTCACAGTCGGCGAAGATTATATTCGGATTCTTTCCGCCAAGCTCGAGTGACAGTTTCTTGAATTTCGGCGCGGCCTCGCGCGCAATCCATTCTCCCGTCTTCGTACCCCCAGT
>CAXRBW010000061.1:0-4774 GCA_964228775.1 Pyrinomonadaceae bacterium
CTCCCTGCGCTTTCAAATAAATCAGCCACCCGCTGTCACCGACTGCAGCAATCGCTTGCTTGGCGATTTCTGTCATTGCGGAGTCGCCCTGAGTCTTTATTATCCTAGAACGCGGCTGCTTTGTCCTAGGATCGATTGAAACATCCAACTTTCCGTCTTCCAGAAGGGTCGCTTCCGCAATAATATCGAAGGATTTCTCCAGGTCTACTTGCTTTGAATCGAACTGAGATTTGACCATGTTCGCAAAGTCTCTCAGCGGCGCTTTATTGATCTGCGTCCCCGTCACTGTCTCGGTCACAAGATCTTCTGGATTCACAACCGTTTGATTCTCCGCAACCGACTCTGAGGAATCTGGCTTTGAATTTCTCGGTTTGCCACGAGGACGCCGCCCTGGGATATCGAATGGATTTTCGAGTTCTCCGCTAATTGGGTTGTCGTTTTTTGGAGGAAGTTTCTGTTCTGAAAAAGCGGGATTCTGATCCGGAGAGATACCTGGGATTGGAATTCCGGTCAGGTCCATACCTGAAGGTATTCCAGCCCTGTCCCTATTTGCCATGGAAAAATATCCTTCGGGATACTCGAGTGGTTTTTCGGAGGATATATCGACCCAAGTGACATCTGCGTTCGCCAATTCTGTCTTTTTGTAATCCTGATCGACATAATCAGCATCCGTTCCGATTACGATTCCGCCGATGTAGATTGCATCAAGCACACCACAGAAGCTACTGACAATCGGTCCGTCACATGCGGTCCTAGTGAGCAATCTACCTTTGGCCGCGGCGAACAGAGAGGTGAGGTTGAGAAACAGAGAAAGCGTGAATATCAATATCAACCGCCGGTCGATAACCCAGCCCCTGACTCTGTAATCCTCGAAAAGATAGCGATTCTGCATAAAAGCCTTCGACTCCGAACAAGATAGGCGTCATCCGTGATAGATGCCCTGTCCGTGATGTCGGTTGCGAAGCAATTGACGATGATACCATTCCGAGCATCAGTTTTGGAACATAGACTTTGAGGTACAAAGTCTCTAACATTCGATGAAATGGGCCGTTCCGGAGGGAAAAACAACAGTCGCGGTGGTGGGTCTCGCCCCCGTCGCGATCACCCGAAGCGGGACGTATTAAAGTATTCCAGAGACCGTTCATTGAATGACAACGACACTCGACCAGCAGTCCGCCCACAAACACGTTCTGTAGAGAGACTGCTTTCGGGAATCGGCACCCCAGACCCAACACCCATAGTTCCTGATCCATTCCAACTCGAGGCGCTCGCCGCCATCGAAACAGAGGATGTTCTTGTCACGGCTCCGACCGGTAGCGGTAAAACATGGATTGCCCGTGAAGAGATTCGTCGGCTATTGAATAATGGTCAACGTGCTTGGTATACGACACCACTCAAAGCACTGACTAACTCCAAATACTCTGAATTCTGCATCGAGTTCGGTTCTGAAAACGTAGGAATCCTGACCGGAGACAGAAAGGAAAACTCTTCGGCTCCACTAATCGTAGGAACGACCGAGATTTATCGGAATCAGTTATTTGACGCGCTCCGTGGAGGCGAACAGGTCAGCACCGATTTTGTGATTCTTGATGAGGCACATTATCTCGGTGATCCGGAGCGCGGGCATGTTTGGGAAGAGGCAATAATCCTCAGCCCACCAAGGATAAGAATGCTTCTTCTGTCTGCGACAGTCGGAAATGCCGGTGAGTTCGCCAATTGGATCTCCGAAGTCAGAGGCACGAAGGTGAGGGTCGTTGATCGCGCAGGATCTCGTCCGGTTGAGCTACGCGCAGGTTTTCTCTCCCCTGACGGCGAACTTTTCCCGCTATTCGACGAAACCGGCAAATTCAACCGTCAAATCGAGCGTTTTGCGACCCAGGAATCAGGCTACAACCGAAGGAGGCCGCGACGCAGCAGATGAGATTCCGCCTTCCCGAATTACCTGCACCGAAGCTTGTCTCCAAGTTAAGAGGTTATAGCTTGCTGCCTGCAATCGTCTTTATTCCGACGCGGAGAAGATGTGATGAAGCTGCGCTTGAGCTAGCCGGTGATCGGAATCAACTCACCGATTCCTCAAAGCAGTTGAAGCGTGAGGAGCTCTTTGAAGAAATGGCCGAAGCGCTACCGGAGATAAGAAAGCATAAACACCGAAAGATGCTACTCAGAGCGGGTGTGGCCTCTCACCACGCAGGACATATTCCGTCTTGGAAGCTTGTCATTGAAAAGATGATGTCCGCCGGACTTCTCGATGCAATTTTCGCCACTTCAACCGTCGCCGCAGGAGTCGACTTTCCTGCGCGAACCGTCGTCATCTCAAACTCAGAGACGCGATCGAATGACGGGTGGCGTCCACTACAGGCCTCGGAACTCCAACAGATGACAGGACGCGCAGGCAGGCGAGGAAAAGACAAGGTCGGTTTCGTAGTTCTCGCACCTGGGAATTTCCAGAATCCACCCCGAATTGCGACCCTCCTCAAATCTCCGCCGGACGCTTTACAGAGCCAGTTCCGTGCGACCTATACAACGCTTCTGAATCTCCTTGATGCCTTCACAAGCTTCAATCAGGTCCGTGAAATTGCGGAAAGAAGTTTTGCCTTTCGTGATACCGCAAGACAGATAGAAAGAATTGAAAGCAATCTAAAGAAGCAACGCGACGTGCTAATCCGGGAAATAGATAAGGCAGGTTTCGATATTTCAGTCGACACGATTATTTCATTCGCGAGTTTAGCCTCGGAGCGAGACAGTTTGCTTAGACGATTGCCAGACACTCGAGCGCAAATCAAGCGCGAATGGCTTCGCGAAGTACTTGCACCGGGCCGCATTATCACAAAAGGCAGGAACAATAAAAAACTTTTTATCGTGCTGAGTGCATTCGGTGATGGTGTATCTGTGATGAGAGAGGACGGACAAGGTCTGCAGATTTCAATCGATCAGGTCGGCAAGATCTTTGCCAAGCAGTACAAGATCACCGAATCGATCTTCGATGATGCGTACGTCGAAATCGAGGCAGGTAGAAATCCTCAGCTAGAAGAACCGAAGACAAACATCCAATCCGAGATGAAGGACGCCGAATTGGAGGCCATAAATACCGATATGGCAGCACTGCTTGAGAAATCTGAAAACCCAGTTGCCCTCGAAAGCTTCATGTGGGAAGCAATGGAGGCTGCATCGGAAATCAAAGCACTAATGTCAGACATCACTAGTCTGAAAAAGGGAATTTGGAATCCGTTTGAGCGTCGCGCAGAGGTTCTCAGCCACTTCGGCTACATAGAAGCGTCATCTGAAGAGGTAACCCAGAAAGGAAAATGGTTGGCAGACCTTCGCGTAGACCGCCCGCTATTGCTCGGTGAAGCCATCGACTCAGGACTCTTTGATGGCCTTGGTGAAAAATATGCGGCGGCGATAGTTGCATCTCTAGCAGCAGACCCCGACCGGAACTTCGGTGAAACTGAATTGGAAGACGAGATGATAGAGGTCTTGAGGAAATTCGACGATGTGACCTACCGCGTCGCCGAAGTCGAATGGAAGCATGGTGTCGAACCTGCACCGGAAATAAACTTTTCAGCCGCCGCAGCAGCCGAAGCCTGGGCTTCGGGTATGAGTTGGGATCGACTGGTAGCGATGACCAGAGCCGAGGAGGGCGATCTTGTCCGGTTACTGTCACGAACGGGAGAGGTGCTGAACCAAATCGGCAATATAGTCTCCTCGAATCCAGCAGTGGGTGGCATGGCCCGTCGCGCCGCGGATCTTGTCTTACGTGAGCCAATCAGGTGAGTTTTACCACTTGAGAGGTGTGGTTACGGCGATTTCACTGACAATTAGTTGACAGGCTTTATCAGCATTGAGGAAAATCTAAAAGATGAAGGTCCTTTTGGCAGATGAATACGGCTTCTGTTTCGGTGTTGAAAGAGCGGTCGAAATGGTCGAAGAGGCGGTCGCCGCAGGTGACACTGTTCGATCGCTAGGACCACTCATTCACAACGATCAAGAAATGCAGCGTCTTGCGTCACAGGGCGTCGCCACAGTCGAACTTCCAATTCAAATAACCAGGTCTGAGACTGCCGTCATCAGAGCACATGGAGTGACGCCAGAAGTCCAGCGAGATCTCGAAAATCGCTCATCGAAGGTCGTTGATGCAACCTGCCCATTTGTTACCAGGGTTCAAAGACTTGCTGCCCGTGCCGCAAGTGAAGACAGACATGTAATCGTGGTCGGAAGTCCCGACCACCCCGAAATGATCGGCGTGAAAGGGTATGCCCCTGATCACGCATTTATCATCAAAGACGAATCTGAAGTAGCCGGCCTACCGAGACTAAAGCGCCCGCTGATAGTGTCACAGACAACAATCAAGGCCCAGACCTTTTTCGATACAGCTGAAGCAATCAAATCAAAGACCGATGATGAGGTCGAGATCGTCAATACGATTTGTTCAGCTACAAGAGACAGGCAGGACGCAGCCCGAGCACTTGCTGGCGAGGTAGATGCGTTTTATGTAATCGGTGGCAATCATTCATCGAACAGCAGAAAACTTCTTTCGGTTTGTAAAGAGCAATGTGACAAGAGCTTTTTGATTGAAACCGCGGATGAGATCAAAGAGGAAGACCTCGCGGGCGTCGAAAGGGTCGGGGTGACGGCCGGAGCATCAACTCCTAAATGGTTGATCGACCAGGTCGTCGCAAAATTGGAAGGAATCAATCTCCCTAGCCATTAAGTTCTCAAAACAAATTCTTTTCGGCTTTTTCGCCGAAAAATCCGAAAGTCACAAATTTAGCTT
>CAXRBW010000062.1:0-3161 GCA_964228775.1 Pyrinomonadaceae bacterium
TATTCCGGGGATCAGCTGGCCCACTAAAGCACCGGTCGCGAGGCCGCCGAGATAACTCAATGCCAAAAGACCGACCAGAGCTCCAAGTATCAATCGGGTCGAGAAGCGCCTTTGATTGGGACTTGTGCCTTCCGTCAGATAATCCTGCACGACCTCAGTCGGATAAGAGTAGCTGTCGATCGCCTCTCTCAGCCTTCCGAATAGATGGATCGATGCCGCCACTGCGAGCGTAAGTATGAAAAGCCTCCCAAGAAAACCGGAACCTGCGAAGAAGTGAGGTCTTATCAGGCACGAGAGGAACATTCCGACATAAAACGCCGCCATCGGCACAAGTGATTTTTCAACCGCCGCAGCTCCGGCCCGCTCATCTTTGTTCATGCGGTCCATGATTTCTTTGTACCGCTTTCGGTAAATCATCTCGCGCATCTGTTTCGCGTGAAGGTTGTCTGAACTGAATACCGATCCTGCAGGTTCAGTAAATTCAGCCTTCAGCTGCTGATAATCGTATTCGGCACGTTTTTTAGGATTGCCGAGGATTTCATATGCATGGGCTACCTTGCGGAACTCGCGCACCGAGTCGACTGCGCCGCGATTGATGTCAGGGTGCAATTTTCGGGCAAGCCTCCGATAGGCGGATTTGATTTCCGAATTGGATGCGCGGGGAGAAACTCTGAGAATCCCGTAAAGGTCGCTCATTGCGGTGATTTCGAAGCCGCGATATCGCAGATGCATGTGTGCAAAGCGACAGTGGCCGTCAGATTCCGCGAGTATAGCACAGCAACAAGTTCCATCGGCCGAGAGTCTTCTTGCCAACACATGATTATTTGATTAAGTTTTCCTCAGCTCGGAGGAGTCATCGCTCTATGCAGAAAGATAACGTCACACTCGTGCGCGGCCTGACATTGGTTGCTGCCGTCTCGATAATCATCGGCAACGTCGTTGGCACAGGAGTCTTTCTGAAGGCCCGCGTCATGACATGCAATGTTGGAGAGCCGATGTGGGTGATGGTCGCCTGGATCGCCGCGGGCCTGCTCTCGCTGGCAGGCGCCCTGACCTACGCCGAGCTTGCCGCAATGAAGCCAGAGGCGGGCGGGGAATACATATATCTCCGCGATTCGTATGGTCGTGCATCGAGTTTTCTTTACGGCTGGATGCTGATGTTGATTGCAAAGCCCGGCGCGCAGGCATCAGTCGCCGTGGTGTTTTCAATAGGTCTCAACGATTTCCTCGGCGGTGCGCTTAAGAAAACCCTCTTCGCCACTTCAATTCTCGGCGCGCCGTTCGAAATCACCTCGCTCCAGGTAATCGCGGTGATGCTCATCACCATATTCACGACGATAAATTGTGCCTCGGTTTCGATGGGTGGCGCGATTGCCACGGCGCTGACTGCAGTTAAGGTGGCCCTGATCGCCTTCATCGGACTCGGCGCATTCCTTTGGGTAACGGGCGGGACGTTCTCAAACTTTTCACTTTCAGGTGCTCAGGGCACCTGTGAGGGCGTGGCAGACGCGGTCCGCATCGGTTCCGGGAGCTACTCATTTGCGGCGGGCTTCGGGGCCGCAATGCTCGGTGCGCTTTGGGGGTATGACGGTTGGAACAATCTGACGCTTGTGGCAGGAGAAGTTGAGCGTCCGCAACGAAATGTTCCACTCGCGCTCGTTGGCGGGACGCTAGTGATCATCGTTCTTTACCTCCTCGCACAGATTGCCTACTTCTACGTGCTGGATCCCGTTACTGTTGCATCGGTGTCCAAGGATTCATCGGTCGCAAGAGAAGTGGTTTCGCGATTCTTCGGCGCCGACATCAAGACCTTCGCAACGGGTTTCGCAGTATCGCTTTTCACAGTTGGCCTCATGATCTCGTCTCTTGGAACGCTGCACACTTCGATTCTGACGGGAGCAAGAGTTCCATATGCAATGGCGAAGGATGGTTTGATGCATCCTGCGCTCGGCTATCTATCAAGTGAGACAAGGGTTCCGGTTGTCGCCGTCATCGTACAGGGAGTCTGGGCATGCGTTCTTGCGATGTCAGGCTCATTCGATACGCTGACGGACTATGTCATCTTCGGGTCATGGATCTTCTATGCACTCGTCACATCATCGGTGTTCTACTACCGCTTCAAGTATCCCAAGGCCGAGCGACCATATAAGACCTTTGGATATCCGGTGGTCCCGTTCGTGTTTCTTGTGGTTGCGGGCTGGCTCATATACAACACGCTCATGACCGCAACTAGCTCCGCACTCGTCGGCTCTGCTTTAATCCTGCTCGGTCTGCCTGTTTACCTACTATTTCGAAAGCAGAAAGATGTCTGAAGGTAGGGAGAAGAGATCCTCGTCGAGGGTGGTGTCGGAGTTCGCAGTCAATTGGGAGACCACATTCGAAGCGAGGGCCGGAACCATTAGCGACATAAGCGAGGGCGGCTGCTTCGTGCTCTCAGCAAGTCCTGTCGCAAGCGGACAAAAGATTCTGCTCAAGGTTGTCGAGTCCGGGGCTGCTTTATCGGGCGAGGTCGTCGCGGTGACTCCCGAGATCGGCTTCTCTATCAGTTTTGACTCGGAGAGCAGGGAGGCCGCAAAGCGGATGGTTGATGTGCTTCTCGAACGTGCAGGCGGATCAAAGACGTGATTCAAGAATCTCTTTAGCGACTTCACGATCGTCAAAGTGCACAGTCTCTGAGCCAAGTATCTGGTAAGTCTCATGCCCCTTACCGCAAATCAGAACGACATCACCTAACTTCGCCGAACTGATTGCTTTGGCGATCGCGGATTTCCGATCGGGAATCAATTCGTAGTTCGCGTCACTCGCAATGAGACCTCTCTCTATATCCTCGAGAATCTTTAGAGGTTCCTCGGATCTAGGATTGTCCGATGTCGCGATGACGTAATCGCTGAGGCGGCCCGCAACCTCTCCCATCGGTGCTCTCTTTCCCGCGTCCCTGTCTCCTCCACACCCGAACACGGTGATGACCCGTCCGCCTGTCAGACGCCTCGCGGTAGAGATCGTGTTCTGGAGCGCGTCATCCGTATGTGCGTAGTCGACAACGACTGCAAGGCCTTTTGAATTCTCGACCCGTTCGAAGCGTCCGGGGGCGCCTTTGCAAGAAGAGATGCCCCTCACCGCATCTGTCATGTCGCAACCGAGCGCCAAGACGGTCCCCAGCG
>CAXRBW010000063.1:0-10379 GCA_964228775.1 Pyrinomonadaceae bacterium
CGAACAAAAGGGCAGGACTTACCTTAAAGTCAATTCCGACAGCGCCAAGGGTTAACACGACAATCCAAGCGGCCGGTGCTGAAATTCTACCGAGCCTTTGCAGGCCAGTTGCGGCAAGCATCCATCCCCAAATCTGAAACACACCAATCGAGCCGAGTAGTGCGAGCAGAGGTCTCGAGGTGCCTTCCGGCATTAGGAGTCCAAGATCAGCTCTCAGAAGCCCGTAATCGATACTTGATAAATCTATATCTTGTGATGGTTTTAGGAGAAGGATGATTATGCTTCCTGCAACCATCACAAGTGTGGGCGGTATGCTTGAATAAATGAAGACTGAAAGTGCTTTGAAGACAGTCATCGTTTCACTGCCGACGAGCTTAGCTCCGAGGAGGTAAATCAATCCCCCAAGAAGCATTGCGACCGTCAATGCAATTGGTGTCGAAACATAGGTTATTGATTTCGCCGTGGTCCCGGACTGTTGCGCAATGATCTGGTCGAGCTGTTCCTTTGGCAGACTCTCAACCGCCGCACTCTGTTTGAGGCGGTGGGCGACTATCGCTTTGAGACCAATCTTTTCAACGACCAATACCTGCATTGCTGTGACCGCAAGCACGAGGACGATCAGAGCTAGAATCCACTGACGGGGATAGGCCGAAAGATATTCGAATACTTTCGACGGGCTTGAAAAACTGTCGGCAATTAATTTAATTGATGATTTCTTTGATTCGGATTGCATGGGAGACCTCCTGAAGTCACCAACACCCTATCCCGAATCAGGTCTTGAGACAAGCGACACTGTGCCCATCCGAAACAGGCTTTAGCGCAGGCGCCGCCCCCGCACATTCAACACCCGCGATGGGACATCGAGTACGAAACACGCAGCCCGAGGGCGGGTTAATTGGAGTCGGAACATCGCCGTGGAGACTCAACCGCTCTTTGGCAGCACCTGGCACCGGCGTCGGTATGGCCGAGAGAAGTGCCTTGGTGTAAGGGTGCCTAGGATTGGAATAGATTTCGTCTACATCACCCATCTCAACAATCTTCCCAAGGTACATCACGGCGACACGGTCGGAAATATGTTTGACTACGGAAAGACCGTGCGAGATGAACATATAGGTCAATCCAAATTCCTCCTGCAAATCTTGAAGAAGATTGACCACTTGTGCCTGAACAGAGACGTCGAGGGCAGAAACTGGCTCATCCGCGACTATGAATTTCGGATTGAGGGCGAGAGCGCGGGCGATACCAATTCGCTGTCGCTGTCCGCCCGAAAACTCGTGAGGATACCGGTTCATATAGTCTGGGTCGAGGCCAACCCTTTTCAAAAGCCCCGCAACCCTCTCCCTCCTCTCCTGCAATGTCCCAATGCCGTGAATATCAAGTGGCTCGGAAATAAGAGATCTTATACTCCGTCGGGGATTAAGACTTGAATAGGGATCTTGAAAGATGATCTGCATTGACCGGCGGAGTTGGCGGGTCTGGTCCTTTGAAAGGGTTCTAAGATTCAGAGCCTCGAACTCAATCTCTCCGGTAGTAGGCGGCAACAGTCCTAGAACAGTTTTGCCTAAGGTAGATTTTCCGCAACCCGACTCTCCCACCACTCCGAATGTCTCGCCACGTTTAATCTCGAATGAGACGCCGTCAACTGCTTTGAGCAAAGCCCCGCCATCAACAGTAAAGTGCTTCTTCAAATCAGTGACCCGAAGAAGCGGTGTTGAATAGTTTTTAGCAGACTGGGTACCTTCGATACTCATATTTCGGAACTTCTTGGACATCTCACAGCACTTCCGTCGGGAAAACCAATAAGCTCTGCCTCACCGGTAAGACATCGCTCAACTGCATGCGTACATCGCGGAGCAAAGTGGCAACCCTCTGGGAGTGCGGAAGGATTCGGCACGCTTCCCTCAATAGTCTCAAGCCGGAGACCGCCCGGCTGGTTCATCTCTGGCAGTGATTTTAGAAGTCCACGAGTGTATGGGTGTTTTGGGGCACTAAATAATTGTGCGACGGATCCTTCCTCAACGATTCGGCCGGTATACATGACTGCGACACGATCAGCGGTCTCGGCAATGACTCCCAGGTCGTGGGTGATGAGCAGAACGGAAAGCTTACGGCGACTTCGAAGCCCATTGATGAGGTCAAGTATCTGGGCTTGAATGGTGACATCAAGTGCAGTGGTCGGCTCATCGGCGATGAGCAGTTCGGGGTCGCAGGCGAGAGCCATTGCTATCATCACTCGCTGCCTCATTCCGCCCGATAATTGATGCGGATAATCCGATGCCCTTCTTTCCGCGTCAGGGATTGCAACCTCTTTCATGGCATCAATGGCGGACGCCCACGCCGAACTTCGATCAAAGCCGCGATGAAGTCGGATGGCCTCAGCAATCTGTTCACCCACCGTGTAGACAGGATTGAGAGAGGTCATCGGATCCTGGAAAATCATCGCGATATCGTTTCCGCGAATGGACCTCATCTCATCGGACGAGCATTCAAGAAGATTTCTTCCTTTAAACTTGATGGAACCGCCGACAATTTGGCCGGGAGCGGCGATCAGGCGGAGTATGGAAAGTGCCGTTATAGATTTTCCACAACCCGATTCACCCACGAGGCCAAGTACCTCACCCGCCCCGATTGAGAAAGAGACATCGTCAACCGCGCGGACGGTACCCGCATTTGATTCAAAAACGGTTTTTAAATTCTTTATTTCTAAAAGCGGTGGCATCTGGGTAGTCGGATTCTCAAGTGTTTCATAGCCGTCTTGGCAACCCGTTTCATCGCAAAACAGTCCAAGGGATGTTATCATCTCGGCAGTTTTCGAGCCTAACAAGCGGAATGAACATCATCCTTCACAAGCACGTAATGCGTAAGTCCCTATTCCTCCTTCTTTTTTTGGTTGGTCTCACGGGTACTGGTCTCTCGCAGGTTTCAAAACGGGTACCCAAGCAGTCCGATCTGACACCACCGAAGGCGGCGACCCTCACCGCGACGGAAAGGAGTCCAATCAGCTCTGAGGAGATTGCAGTCGACGTCTCTGAAGCCATCGCTCTTATTGAGGCAAACCATATCGACGGAGGCCGCCTCGATTACAACGACCTTTTCAAATCAACGATAGATTCCACACTTCGAAGCCTCGATCCACACTCGAATTATTTCGATGCGAAGGAATTTGATGAATTTCGAAACGACCAGAGCTCCCGCTATTTCGGCATCGGTGCGACCGTGGGCGACCTCAGCGACGCCGATGGAAAGATGGTTGGGACATACATCAAAGCCACCTTCGACGGCGCACCCGCCAATCGTGCGGGACTCAGGTACGGCGACAAGGTTGTCTCAATAAACGGCGAGTCAATGCTTGGAAAACCATTTCCCGAGGTAAGGAATCGTCTTCGTGGGCCGCGTGGGACTTCCGTAAGCCTTGTCATTGAGCGTGCCGCGACGGGAAAGCAGGAAGCGGTTACCATCGTGCGTGATGCAGTCCCCCAGGCATCGATTCCCGAGGCATACATGATCAGGCCGGGCGTTGGGTACATCGCAATGACGGTTGGTTTCAACCAAACCACCTCAGCAGAATTCAGGAGTGCGATGCAAGACCTGCGCGGGCGCGGGATGAAGGAATTGATTCTCGATCTTAGAAACAATGGCGGAGGGCTGGTACGGGAGGCGCTCGCTGTTGCGGGAACCTTTCTCAAGCGAGGACAGGTGATATTCACCCAGAAGGGTCGGATTGATGGGACCAACGCCTACCGCGCCACTGCCTCTTCCTCTGAAACACTTCCTCTGGTAGTGCTCGTCAACAAAAACTCTGCCTCTGCATCGGAAATTCTCGCAGGTGCACTTCAAGACCATGACCGAGCTCTGATAGTCGGGGAGGAAACCTTTGGAAAGGGCCTTGTTCAAAACCCCTTTCCCCTCGAATACGGCTCAATGCTTCTGCTGACGATCGCTAAATACGAGACTCCTTCGGGACGATTGATTCAGAGAGACTACTCTGATGGGAATCTTTACAGTTATTACACCAAGGGCGGAACTCTGCAGGCCGACGGCGGCCCTGTTGCCGCTGGCCAAAAGACAAAAACGGATGCCGGAAGAATCGTGTATGGCGGAGGTGGCATTACGCCCGACGAAATAGTTAAGGCTGAAACCATCTCGGAGGAGAGCGCAAGGACTCAGGTCAAGATGCTCAGCCCCCTCTTCGCATTTGCGCTTGAACTCACATCGGGACGGATTAAGGGCTTCGAACAATTCGCGATAACCAAACCCATTATCTATGAGCACGACATCACCTCCGAGGACTATCCGATTTCGAAGGAGTTAATTGAGACTTTCACTGCCTTCGCTGCGACCAAATACAATTTATCGCCAGAAGTCATGGTCAAAGAAAGTGAATTTATCGAAAGGACTCTGCGAACAGAATTGATAACCGCGGCTTTTGGGTCACTGACTTCATACCAAGTTGTCAACGGATACGATAACCAACTAAAGAGCTCTATCGATCTTCTTCCTAAGGCACGGATGATGAGCCCGAAACCCTAAATTAGAGGCGGTAGTAAGGATATAAGTTAAAGGCACGTCGGATAGTTGACGTGCCTTTGTTCATTTCATCTCCAAAGCCATTGCAGAAGGCGGTAAATGCCGTAGCCTGCAAGAGCTAGGATCGAGGTGATGGCTAGAATCAGTCCACCCACAACAAATTTGAACCTGCGGTAACGGTTCGGATCAGGCGGTGAGAGCTGATTCTGCGGAAAATATGGCGGAGGTCTATTCATCTGAGATTTAAACTAACAATTGATCATCATCTCGGCAAGGACTGCTCCGCCTGGGCAATACCGTAGGCGAGAACGGCCACGAGGGCGCCATTCTCGGCAAGCTCTCGCGGAACTATCTTGTCAAAGGTGTCAGCAGCTGTATGGTGATAGTTGAAATAGGTTCTCGTGTCGAACCATGGCGCGATGGACGGAACCCCTCGTCTCCTAAGCGGACCGATATCGGCCGCGACATTCTCTCTGATTTCAGTCAGCCCAGCGCCCTGGGAAAGTAAAATCTTAGAGAGGGGCGTCAGCATGGCTAGTGCGTCCTGCTTTCCGGCAAACAGAAATCCAACCGGATGAGAAGCTCCGAGATCGGCTTCGATTGCGGCGATGTGGTTTGGAATTTGGTCTTGATATTCTCGGGCGTATACATCACCGCCAACACCACCGTTTTCTTCATTCATATAAGCAATCACTCGAATAGTGCGCTTCGGTTTCAGGCCGAGAGATTTGATGAGATACGGCACCTGCATCGCAACTCCGACACCACAGGCGTCATCAAGTGCACCGGTTCCGAGATCCCATGAATCGAGATGCCCCGACACAATTACTATCTGCTCAGGGTGCTCGGTACCTTTCAGATCGGCTATCACGTTATAACTTGGTGCATCTGGCAAAATCTGAGGAGTTAGAGTTAATTTGATTCTCACTTTCCCCCATTTGACTAGCTTCGCAATCGTCTCAGCGTCCTCGAAGGTGACGGCAGCTGCGGGGATCTTTGGAGCTCCCTCTTGGTATCTGGTGCCACCGGTATGCGCCAATCTATTTTGGGACCCTCCTGCTGCATGAACCAGCGCCGCCATTGCGCCGAGCTTGGCCGCCGCAATCGGGCCACCAGAGCGGAATTGCACTGCCTGGCTATAGGCCTGGCTACCGAAACCTGCCGAAGACAGTGCTCGATCAAACTTTGTGTTGAACAAAACAATTTTCCCTTCGACACCCTTGCGACCGAGTTTTTCCAGTTCTTCGTAGCTTCCAACTACAACGATATCGCCGATGAGCCCTTCGGGTCCGGTCGCAACGCTACCCCCGAGTGCAGTAAGGACGACCTTTTGGGTTGTCCCTTTTGCCATACCAAAGAATTCGACGAGCTCGCCGCGCTCCTCACCTCGAACCCAATGTGGAACCATCAATTTCTGGAGCCTGACCTCAAGACCCAACTTTTTCATTTCCTCGGCGACGTACTCGACTGCCCTCTCGGCTTGAGCCGAGCCGCTTAGCCGAGGGCCGATGTTGTTAGTGAGAAATTCGGTACGCTCGAACGCGTAAGTACTGTCAAGCGCGGTCCGCTGAATGGTCGAAATCTGCGCAAGAGTTGAAGTGGAAAAAGTCGGTTGCTGAACAGTCTGTGCCCCTGCAATGGCGGCAGAAGTGGCAATTAGTGCGAGAAGTGTCTTTTTCATATTGGAGCCTTGGTAATTGGACGGGCACATCATAGCAACAAGGTTCTCCATATGCCATAATGCTTTACAAAATTTCAGCAAAAGGAAGAGGTGTCTATGAAAAGAGTTCTCTTATTGACGGCGGTCGCGATTTTTGTTGCAATTCCCTGCTTTGCTCAATCAGGAATTGATTTCGCGGGTCTAATGAGGATCAAGCGGGTGTCAGACCCCCGACTATCGCCTGATGGAAAAACTGTTCTGTACAGCGTCGGCATCGTTAATGTCGACTCGAATAGAACTGTCAGCCAAATCTATTCCGTCTCAATAACTGGGGGAGAATTGCGACAATTGACGTCTGGAAAATCGAGTAGCTCGCCTCGATGGTCACCGGACGGGACACGCTTCGCGTATCTCAGCGAGGGTCAGATCTGGCTGATGTCTGCTGGCGGTGGCGGTGCGACCAAACTGACCAACATCTCAAGTGGTGCAAGCAATCCGGCGTGGTCACCGGACGGCAGGTTCATCGCATTTAGTTCGGATGTTTATCCCGAATGCCAATCCGATGACTGTAACCGCGCTGAAGACGAAAGGGTTCAGAAAAGTGGAGTTCAAGCGAAGACCTCAGAGCGACTACTCTATCGCCACTGGGATGAGTGGCGCGACAGAAAGCGCACCCATGTTTTCATGGTACCCGCGGCAGGTGGTGCAGAGGTACAGATAACATCGGGTGACTTTGACTCACCACCTTATGCCGCTGCAACCGGGGTTGATTTTGCATTTTCCCCGGATTCCAGCGAGATCGCCTACATCGCAAATTTCGACAAGGTTGAAGCGCAGTCAACCAACAGCGATATCGTCATCAAGAATCTCATTGACGGCTCAACCAAGAACATAACCGTGGGTAATCGGGGGTATGATGTCGGTCCAGTATTTTCTCGAGACGGAAGATTCATTTTCTACCGCTCTCAAAAGACGCCCGGCTTCGAAGCGGACCGCTGGCGAATTATGCGGTACGATCGGTCTAGTGGGTTAACAATTGAAATCACTCAGGGCTTCGATCAACAAGCTGAGGACATCGCACTTTCAAACGATGGAAGCCAGGTGCTCTTCACTGCGGGCACGCGCGGACTCAATCCGATTTATGCGGCCCCCACAAATCCGAATGGGTCCTCCTCGGTCAAATTAGTGAGGGATGGTGGATATTTTACGAACGTGAATCTAGGACCTGATGGCAGAGCTGTTGTGTTTCTAGCTAGCACCATGAGCTCGCCAGCCGAGGTCTTCTACTCTCCGTCTGCTGGCGGCGAGGCCGTAAACCTCAGTCGCGCAAACTCGGCGCTGGGTCTCAATCGTTCAGAATCCGTCGAATGGGTTGGAGCAGAAGGGGCGAGGGTTCATGGCTTCCTGCTTAAACCCGCAGGATTCGATCCGAAGAAAAGATACCCATTGCTTGTCCTGATCCACGGAGGTCCTCAAGGAGCTTGGAATGACAACTGGGGCTACCGGTGGAATCCGCAGATATTCGCCAACGCAGGCTACGTGGTATTCATGCCCAACCCACGCGGGTCAACTGGCTATGGTCAGAAATTCGTCGATGAGATTTCTGCTGATTGGGGCGGAAAAGTCTTCACCGATATTAAGAACGGCATTGCTAAGGTTCTTGAAAATCCATTCGTCGACAGAGAGCGTATCGGGGCGGCCGGTGGAAGCTACGGCGGTTACATGGTTAATTGGATACTCGGGCATAATGACGACCCGCGATTCAAATTCAAAGCACTGATATCCCATGCGGGTGTTTATAACCTCGAAAGCATGGCCACGGTCACAGAAGAGCTCTGGTTTGTTGACTGGGAATTCAAAGGTGTTCCCTGGGAGAAACCTGAATATTTCGAGCGATGGTCTCCCCATAAATTTGCAAAGAACTTTGGTACGCCCACACTTGTGATACACGGGGAGCTCGACTATCGAGTCCCGGTCGACCAGGGACTCCAGTTGTTTACGACCCTGCAGAGGCGGAATGTGCCCTCGAAGCTTCTCTACTATCCAGATGAAGGTCACTGGATCCTGAAACCTAAGAATTCAGAGCTTTGGTACGCTTCGGTTATTGATTGGCTTACCAAGCACGTGAAATGAAAAAGGGGAGGAAGTAATCCTCCCCTTTTTCTTGTTAGTTCAATTCTCTTTTAAGCGCGGACTCCGACGAAGGGGATAGATATCGGCAACCCTTTGGCGACGGCCTTGCCCTTTAGCATTCCGTCTTCCATCTGACAGTCGACATCAAGACTGACAGCACTTCCCATGAATGATAGATTGGCCGAAAACGTCAGGCGATTCGATGAGTAGAGGCAGGCCTGAATGTCAGAGGTTCCAATGGGCGTTTCAATCATTCCAGTCAGGGCATCATGCCCGCCATCGATTGCGAGCATTGCCTTTACTTCGCGACCTTGAAATTCCATACGCAAATTCCATTTTCCGATTACCGATGCATCACTCATAGAGATCTTTCTTTGCCGTCGACATCGTAGACGCGTACTTCTTCGCTCCAATCGTCAATTTGCGGAATGACCGAGTCAGCATCCCCAACAATTACCATTGAGAGTTGATTTGGTCGTATGTGTTTTTGCGCGGCGATAAGCACATCCTCAGCGCTGACGCTCTTCACCCTCTCTCGATATGTCACGAGATAGTCATCCGGCAAGCCATAGATGTATTGATTCGCTAATAGACCCACGAAGCCATCAAGGGTTTCCGCCCTCAATGGGAAAACTCCAGTAAGGTAGTTCTTCGCATCCCTCAGCTCGGATTCCGTGACCGCTTGCGA
This sequence comes from Pyrinomonadaceae bacterium, assembly GCA_964228775.1. GTDB lineage: Bacteria > Acidobacteriota > Blastocatellia > Pyrinomonadales > Pyrinomonadaceae > CAXRBW01. Next base: position 9,009 of record CAXRBW010000063.1, read on the forward strand.
CCTAATTCGATCGAGCTCATACATGAATTCCTTAACGGATGCACCCGTAACCTCAGTACGAACCTCTGCAGTTGCCTCGAAATCACCTGAGAATTTTCTCATGTTGAACTTCGAGTATGCACCGTATGTGTATCCCTTTTCTTCCCGGAGATTCATAAAGAGTCGTGAGGAGGCACCTGCGCCTAGTACCTGATTCAACACCAGCAGGCTGAAGAAATCCTCATGTAGCCGCGGCACGGCGATATTGCCGAGAACTATGTTTGCTTGGGCGGAACCTTTCCTGTCGACAATCACAGTCGAGCGGGAAATTCGCTCAATGACCTCTAAGTCGAGGTCAACCCGAGATGGTGAACCGACCCATCCGTTAAAACGGCTCTCAATTTCCCTCACTGCGCTCTCTACATCAACATCACCCGCGACGAGAATCACTGCGTCCCCCGGCAGAAGGCGCTCCTCCGCAAAACGCAAAAGCTGCTCTCTCGAAATTGCCTCGACATCTTCGGGGGAAGGCGACACTCGCGAGTAGGACGCCTGACCATAAATCTCCGCTGCGAACCGCTCATCGGCGAGAAATCCGGCCTGAGATCGCTGAAACCTGAGTCCCTCCGTCGTGTTCGTCTTGTATAGGTTCAGTTCACTTTCTGGAAACGAAGGTGAGAGGATGATTTCGGATAACAGTCCCAGTAGCTCAGAGAAATAGAGTGAAAGTCCGGCGGTCGACGCGATTGAGCTATCGGAACCACAACTCATTCCCATTGAGGCTCCGAGGCGCTCAATACGTTCTGCGAGTTCCCTGCTTGATCTAGTGGAGGTTCCCTCCATCACCATTGATGCAAGCGCCGAGCCGAATCCATAGTTATTCTCAGGATCGTGGATGTCACCGAATGGAAATAGAATGCGGATACTGAAGATCGGAAGTCGAGAATCGGGCAAAATGACGAGCTTGGCGCCGTTCGATAAGGTCCTAACCTCGTGGGTTGGCAATGAGAACGGCACGGCCGCTAATGGCTCCGGAGGGTTTTTACGGATTCCTGCCATGCGATTACTCATCTCCCCCTGTCGCGCCCGCACCCGGTATTACCTCAAGTAGCGTCCGATCTTCAACCATGAGGTATTTGCAAACTGCGTCACGAATCTCTGCGGCTGAAATATTCAACAATCTCTCCACTTCGCCATTCGCAAGCGAAGCATCGCCGTCATAAAGCTCATATTCGGCAAGCATCTGGGCTCGTGACAACGACGACTGTCTAGCACGGACAGCGTCATTGAGAATTTGATTTCCGAGTTTCTCCATCTCTTCCGCGGATGGCCCATGACTAGCCAAATCCTCAATCTCTTCCAAAATTACTGTCCGTATCGTTGCACCGTCGT
>CAXRBW010000064.1:0-2277 GCA_964228775.1 Pyrinomonadaceae bacterium
CTTGATGCATCGGACGACACTTTCTGCGTCCCCGACGATTGCTAATGAACCGATGCTTGCGGCGGCGAAATCACCGTCTGATGACTTCCACACCTGCGCACCTTCGAGGTCTTGGGGCGGTAAGGAAAAATCCACCAACCCAAGCGCGGGCTTGATTGCTTCGAAATCCGAAACCTCTGTTACTGCGACAACCTCTTCTCCCTCTGAATCGAAACGTCCCGAAACTATGCGGCCCTTGGCGGCTCGTAGGAAGACTCCATGGTCAGTGATGCCGAATGATTCGAAGAGACCGCCCGCAAGCCTGTCCATCAGTCGCGCATTTAGAGGATCGACCGTTGAGCCGGCAATCTCGATTGTTGTGCGCCAAGCGACATCCGGTCTGCTGAACTCGTAGCGTGTAACTCCCTGCACATCGGATGAGATGAAATCCTCGGCTTTTCCGCGCGAACCCTCCACTGACGAAGTAGATGCGAGAAGCTTTTCGGCAATATCAGCGTCCATTGAAAATTCAATCACATCTTCAATACCATTCTTAACCACTGAGGCGGTCCACGATATTTCTTTGACCGAGCCCTGGATTACCTGGGGAATCGTTCGCGCGATAAGACTTCTTGCCACTTCGTCATCGGTTGATGAGATTGCGGTCGACATGCCCATCAGGTTTGAGACTGAGGCGACTCCGTCAGCCGAGAGAAATCCGAGCATCGCTGATTTGGAGGAGTTGGCCTTGAGAATCGCGATGCGAGAGTTGGAAGAGAGATTCGGCTGATTGTTACGCTCGACCTCGAGACAGCGGTCCAACAATGGTTCATCATTTGAGAAATAGATTCGTGAACCGAGGAGCAGGGCGAAGCTCCTTCTTCCATCGCTTGCGGACCAGACGTATTTATCACCACCCTCGATGGCCGACTTCTCCAATCTGACGTCGCCACCGAGACTTGATTCGATAAATGGTCCGAGCTTGGCCTCGATGAACGACCGGGCCTGCCAGGAGAAGAATCCAGTCTCTGATATCGCCACAAACCTCGGCCTCCAGTTGGCCTCGGAGGCACCCTCATTGAGCGTCTTTTCGCTCGCATCGAATCCTGAAACCGCCACCGCGACCGGCATTCCATCGAGAGCGGAGAAATCGGGTCGCGAGACTGCCGAGTCGAATGCTTCATTGGCGACGAGTGCCTTGAGTGCGAATCCGAGATCCGGAGTCTCAAGATAAAGAATCGTGTCGGCGGGAACCAGGGTAGTAAGGTTGACGGAGGGGCGTTGATATCTGTAGACGGCGAGCGAGAGCAGAGCCAAAACCGTTGCAGCGAATACGAAAATCACCCAACGGGGCGCTCTATTCAGCGAGTAAATTGCTTGCTTCACCTGTGCTAACATCTTGCGTGTATGGGGAAGATATTTGCAGATAACCTCCTGCAGGGCAAGGTGGCTTTCGTCACCGGAGGCGGAACCGGAATCACCGGCGGAGTCGCGAGAGCCCTCGCTGAAGCCGGAGCGGACCTCGCCATCGTCTCACGCAAAATTGAAAATCTTGAGTATATGCGTTCCGCCGTCACGGCGATGGGCCGCCGATGCCTTGCCAAGGCCTGTGATGTAAGGGATTACGCCCAGGTCGAAGAAGCTATAGCAGCAACAGTTTCAGAATTCGGCAAAATAGATTTCATCATAAATGGCGCGGCGGGTAATTTTCTTTGCAAGGCTGAAGAATTATCCGCTAATGGTTTCGGTACAGTAGTCGACATCGACACCAAGGGCACCTTCAACGTGTCGCGGGCGGCAATCGAGGAACTCAAGAAATCCAAAGGTCAAATACTTAACATCTCAGCCACCCTCCATTACCTCGCAACGCCAATGCAGATCCATGTTTCGGCTGCTAAGGCAGGAGTTGACGCAATCACCCGCAATCTGGCTGTAGAACTTGGACCCTATGGCATTCGGGTCAACGGAATCGCTCCCGGACCGATTGAGGACACCGAGGGCATGAAGCGGCTTTTACCCGAGGCGCTCAAGGAGAAGCTCACGAGGAAAATTCCCCTCCAAAGATTCGGGCGTATCAACGACATCGAAAGCGCCGCGCTGTTCCGTCTCTCCGACGGAGCGACTTATATCAACGGAGTAACACTGGTCGTGGACGGCGGGCAATGGCTGCTCGGAACAAGTCTCGCCTAATCACCGATGCTCTCCTCCGTTTTCAAGGGAATAGTCCAAGTCCGAAACGCACTCTTCACCATTGGTGCGCTGAAATCCGCAAGACTGCCCGCACCGGTCATCAGTATC
>CAXRBW010000065.1:0-3184 GCA_964228775.1 Pyrinomonadaceae bacterium
AGAGGGCGGTTTTGATTCGTTCGACAGCATCCTTCAATGTTTCGAGTGAGGCTGCGTATGAGAGTCTCAGATATCCCTCCGCGCCGAAGCCCGCACCATCGGTCAGGACCGTGTGAGCGTGACCTAGCAGATGCGCCGAGACATCTTCGGATGTCGCGAACCTATCGCCAAGTAGTCCGCGCACATCTATCAACGCGTAGAAAGCTCCCTCTGGCATCGCGCATTTAAAACCAGGCACTTCGTTCAGAGCGGGTATCAGCCAATCGCGCCGCTCCTTATATTTTTCCAGCATCGAACCGACGGCAGCGAGCGACTCGGCGGGGCGTTCAAGCGCCTCGGCACATGCGTACTGTACGAAACTGGTCGGATGCGATGCCGAATGTCCCTGAAGTTTGAGAATCTCTTTGGTCCAGTTTGTCGGAGCAATCGTATATCCGATTCTCCATCCCGTCATCGCATAGGTTTTTGAAAAGCTCCCTGCGACGCAGACGAACTCTCGCAGCTTTTCATCAACTGAGGCCGATGTGAACACTTCGGCGGGCGGATAGACGAAGAAGAGGTAGCACTCGTCGGCGACGACATATATTCCCCGATTCGCACATACCTCGATTATCTTTTTGATCTCCGATGCTGGCACGACTCGGCCCGAGGGATTGCTCGGCGAGTTCAGAATCAGAAGCTTAGTCTTGACGGTGATGGCCGCTTTGACCTGCTCAGCGGTCAGGATGAAGTCTGTCTCTGCGGTTTCGATGAAGACATTCTTAGCACCTGTGAAATTGACAATCTCGGGGAACGTAACCCAATACGGTTTAGGTACCAGTACTTCGTCACCAGGTCCGACCAATGCACAGATGGCATTGAACAGAGCCTGCTTTCCGCCGCATGCTGCCGCGACCTCCGCAGCCGAAAACGCAGTTCCAAACCGCTCTCCGTAGAAGTGCTCAACAGCTTGCGTGAACGATCTCATTCCCGCTGTCGGGGTGTACCGCGTTACTCCCTTTTCGAGTCCTTCCCAGGCGAGGCGTTTGATGAAATCAGGAGTCGGAAAATCAGGTTCACCGAGCGTCAGATCGATTACGTCGACTCCTTTCTCGCGGAGATCGGCCGCGGCCTGCATCGCCTTGAAGGTCGATGACGTTTGCATGCGTTCGACGCTCTTCGAAACTGGAAAGGGCTTGCTCATAGAGGGACTCAGCGTGAGAGTTTGGCGTGCATCCTCGCCTTGACCTTGTCGGGAACCAGTCCCGAAACGTCTCCGCCGAGGCTGAAGACCTGTTTTAAAAGACTTGATGAGACGAAGGAATATTCCTCAGCAGCCATGACGAAGACGGTCTCGATGCCAGGCGCCAATCTACGGTTCATCAGCGCCATGCGCAGCTCGTATTCATAATCCTGCACCGCCCTGATGCCCCTCACAATCGCCGCCGCATTTTTCTTCACTGCAAAATCGGCTGTAAGTCCTGAAAAACTTTCGATTGTCAGTCGGCCTTCGCCGAGGCCTTCATCGGCAGCTATCTCTCGGATGATTTCGCAACGTTCGTCCGCCGAAAACATATGCTGCTTATCGGGATTATTCAGCACTGCGACGATGACCTCGTCGAAAAGGGGAAGGCTGCGCTTGATGATGTCCAAGTGTCCGTTCGTCACCGGATCGAAGGAGCCTGGGAATACAGCGCGTTTCATATGGCTCAGAATTGTAATGGTTGAAGGGTCGTTTTGTGAAACTTTGAATCTTGACGGTGAATCAGAAGCGCTTCATCAGCATCTGCTTCGCCTTTTCGAGGACCTGTTTGTGCTCTGCCTCGTACCCATGCTCGGGCACGCCATCGACAATCAATCTCAGCTGTCGTTTCGAATCCTCGGTGCGGCCGATTGCAAGATAAGCCTCAGCGAGGTGGAGTCTTGTGCGGGGATCCTTGTTGCCGAAGCCCATCGCCTTCTCGAGAAGACCCGCTGCTGTCTCCGGTTTTCCGCCGATGAGGCCGGTCATCAGCTCGACCTGCGCCAATGCGTCATAGGCCGCACCACCCTCGAACGATGGATCTATCTCGATTGTCCGTTTCATGTAATCGCGGATTTCATCGACGGATTTAATCCCAACCGTTACCGGATTCTTGATTGACTGCTCACCAAGATTTGCACCTGCCCAATAAAAGCCATCCGGCCTGTCAGGCCGAACATTGGATGCGATACGCCCCGCCCTGTGACCCACTTCCCACATTCGATCCTGTTCCGCCGGATCATCTGTCAGGCGTCCGAGGTAATAACAGTATTTCGAATATCGGCTTTCGACGTCGAAATTTCGGTCGTCAGGATTGCGGACGTCCTCAAGTGCCTTGACTGCCTGACGGAGTTTGTCGATCTCGGATCTTTCGAGGAAAAGTGCATCGGAGGAAGCAAGAGTGGCAGCGATCTGCTCGGCCTTTTCACGTTTTGATTCCAAAGAATCGCCTTGGTTCCCGCAACCTGTTGCGAGTACAGCTGTTAGCAGAATGGCGGTCAATGTCGGATGAACGACTCTCATTAGTCAAAAAAGGGTATCTTTTGTTATATTTTAAGGCGATAAAGCTCAATAAAGTCAATAAATTGTGGGTTCCGTCTCATATCCAATGACAAGGAACGGTCGCGCGGCGGCTTTTTACGATCTCGAGGGCACCTTGGTAAGCACGAATCTCGTGCATACCCTGGCTTTCTACGCCCGCCGCCAACAGGGTCTCTGGAACACGTTCAAGAAGAGTTTCGGGGTAGTTGCAAAGTTGCCTGCGTTCGGTGTCACTGACCTTTATTCGCGCAATGTTTTCAATGAGTACTTTTTCCAGAGCTATGCGGGCGAATCCGAGGATCGGCTGAGATATTTTTCAGAGGAGCTGTTTGAAGAGGTCTTAAAGCCTGCGATTTATCCAGGGACTCGAGAGTTGATTGAAAGCGGACGTAAGAACGGGCAGCTACAGGTGGTCATCACGGGCGCGCTTGACTTCACCATTGATCGGCTGATGGCTTACTTGGGAATTGATTTCTATAAAGCCAACCGACTGGAATTCGTCAACGGATATTCGACGGGAAGAATTCTACCGCCTGTGATGGCGTCAGCAACGAAAGCGAAATGGATGAGGGAGTTCGCCGAAAAGGAGGACATCAACCTCTCGGAAAGTTTTTCTTATTCGGACAGCATCTCGGATCTTCC
>CAXRBW010000066.1:0-2549 GCA_964228775.1 Pyrinomonadaceae bacterium
AGCAGTTTCGCGAGATTTCGACAGGTGGTGCAGGTCGGCTTTTCGTAAACGGTTATCTTTTTCATTTCAGTCCGAGTTTCGCGTAGGTTTCAGCCAAGGTGACCGCCGCGACCGAGCGGGCCTTTGCCGCGCCGTTTTCGAGAATGTTTTGGAGGTCCGAATCCGAGACGGAACGAACCCTGTCCTGAAAGGGTCTCAGAAACTCGACGACCGCCTCGGCGAGTTCGCTCTTGAAATCGCCGTAGCCTTTGCCCTCGAAGTGAGCCTCGCATTGCTCTTTGGTCTTCCCCGAGATGAGGTGATAGATGGTCAGCAGATTGGTGATGGCTGGACGTGAATCGTCGAATGTGATGGCTGTCCCCGAATCCGTCACGGCTCGTTTGATCTTTTTAGTGATAGTGTCCGGATCGTCGAGCAGGAAGATTGAGCCGTTCGCGTTCTCGTCCGACTTGGACATCTTCTTCTCCGGCTCGGCAAGCGACTGTATCTTCGCACCGACCGGGGGAATGTACGGTTCGGGTACCACGAATGTGTCACCAAAGTCCCGGTTGAAGCGTTCGGCGAGGTCACGGGTAAGCTCGAGATGTTGTTTTTGATCCTGCCCGACAGGAACAAGGTCGGTCTTGTAGAGCAGAATATCAGAGGCCATGAGGACCGGGTATGTAAAGAGTCCGACTCCGACTCGTTCGCCCTTGCCGCCGGACTTGTCCTTGAACTGTGTCATGCGCTCGAGTTCGCCCATCCGAGCAATGCATGAGAGAACCCAGGCGAGTTCTGCATGCTCCTTCACGTCGGACTGCACGAAGACCGTGGATTCCTGGGGGTCGATGCCGGCCGCGATGTAGATGCGCGCGAGGTCGAGCGTCTTTTGTCTGAGCGTTGCCGAATCCTGAGGAACTGTGATGGCGTGCAGATTGACGATGCAGAAAAAGCTTTCGTGCCCTTCCTGGAGTGCAACCCAGTTGCGAAGCGCCCCTAAGTAATTTCCGAGATGAAGGCTACCGGTCGGCTGCGCGCCGCTGAAAATTCGTTTCTTCATAACCTAAGCGGCGAGAATCCTCACGAGCGCCCTCAAAAACGGTGTGATTATCAGATTGAACATTCCGAAGTAGATGAAAACCATCAAAAATATGAATCCGAACCGCTCGAGAAACTCCCACATTGGTTCAAGATCGCGCGGTAGAAAGGTTGAGAGAATCTTACTTCCGTCGAGTGGCGGGAACGGTAGCAGGTTGAAGACAAAAAGCGAAAGATTCATCACCATCAAGTTCCCGACAAGCATTCCCAAGGGAGTCGCACCCTGGCCCCAGAAGTCGTAAACCGAACCGCCGTTGATCAGCATTATCTTCGCCGCGACGATTCCTGCGACGAGCAGAATCAGATTGGCAAGAACGCCCGCTATGGAAACCATTACATTTGCGGTCTTGTAATTTGTCCAATTGCGCGGATTGACGGGCGTTGGTTTGCCCCAACCGATTAGCGGAATCGCCGCAAGTGGGCTCCCTACCGCCGAGATGACAAACGAAACTATTGGAATCAGAAGAGTCCCAATAGGATCGGTGTGGGCAACTGGATTGAGAGTCACTCGGCCGAGCATGTAGGCGGTGTCATCACCGAACTTGTGCGACATCCATGCATGCCCTGCCTCATGTGCCGATATGGAGAGCAGGAGCACCACCATGTACATCACTAATTGGCTGATGATTTTCGAAATCTCCGGATCCATATGAGCGAGTTTTTGAGTCTGTCGGCCAGAGGCTCCTGACGAGTGCAACCAAACCGTTCTGAGCCGCGGAAATCGTTGTCTTTAATGCCGAATTGTGCCATTCTTTAGGCCCAAATCAAAGTCAACCAGGAGAAAACAATTCCATGAAAAAGCTAATCTTCGGCGGTGATTCGGACCATTCGTTCTGGGGAAGTATCGGCGTCACTGCAATCAGAGTTTTCGCCGGACTCGCACTGGCCCTCGCGCACGGCAGGGGCAAGCTTCCGCCCTCAGAGGGATTCATCGAGGGAGTGGTCAAAATGGGATTCCCGATGCCGATTGTTTTCGCCTGGGCGGCAGCCCTATCAGAGTTCGCCGGCGGCATACTGCTCGCCCTCGGCCTCGCCACGCGTCTTGCATCCTTCTTCATCATCTGCACGATGACGGTCGCATTGTTGTTCGTTCACGGTGCGGATCCTTTCGCAAAACAGGAGATGGCATTCCTTTACCTGTTCATTGCGATCTTCTTCTTGTTCCGCGGCGCGGGAAACATCAGCGCCGACGGATTGATTCGAGGAAAGTAAAAACGAACTGAAACCGAATCTACTTCGTCCGCGTTTTTTGCGGACCTTGCGTATGCTTTCCCCCGAAATTCTCGACCATAGCCTCAACAAGCATTTTCCTGACTTGTTGAAGTTCGAATCGATAGCGGATGCCGAGGCATCCGAGGTCTATCGATTGGTACGTGCGGATGCGGAAAGGATTCTCGGGTCTGTGGTCGGTGAGAACTTGTCGAGCGCCGCGCCCGCGAGTGACATTGTTCGCACGGCGGCCTGGAATATCG
>CAXRBW010000067.1:0-2391 GCA_964228775.1 Pyrinomonadaceae bacterium
ATCGACCACTCAGAAGTGATGGACATCGGCTCGAGGGTTGCTGATACCTTCGGCGACTTGTTGGGTCTTGTCATTGCTGGACTTGATGGTCGGAAATAGAAGTTTTTGAACGGACCTCAGGTTTCTGCTACTCGCATCACCTGTCGTCAAGCGGTATTGTAGAAATCATGATTATCGGGATTTGCGGAGGAACCGGTTCGGGAAAGACGACGCTTGCGCGGCGCATCACTGAAACCGTTGGTAGAGAAAACGTCATTCTTGTCGAGCAGGATTCGTACTATCGCGATCTTGCCGATATGCCTCTTGATGAGAGAAGAATGGCGAACTTCGACCATCCCGACTCAATCGACTCCGCACTGCTTGTAAGTCATCTCAAAGATCTGAAGAGCGGTAAGTCGATCGACATGCCCGTCTATGATTTTCGGTCCCATACACGTAGTGCCGAGGTCGAAAAGATCGCTCCCCGCCCGGTCGTCCTGGTCGAAGGCATTTTGATATTCGCCGAAGCTCAGATTGCAGATTTGCTCGATGTGAAAGTGTTTGTGGATACGCCTGATGACATCAGATTCATCCGAAGACTGCAACGCGATATCAGAGACCGTGGTCGCACGGTGGACTCTGTCATCTCGCAGTACTACGCAACTGTCAGACCGATGCATAACGAATTCGTCGAACCTTCGAAGCGACGCGCGGACATCATAATTCCGGAGGGTGCCCACAACGACATTGGCCTCGATTTCATTTCGAGCAAGATCAGAGAGGAAGTCGATGGGGCCCGCCTCAAAAAGTGAGACTCTTATGCCTGTAACCGAAGAACAACTCATAGCAGCCGCGGCTGAGGCGATGGAGTTGGCCTCGGCGCCTTATTCGGATTTCCGCGTCGGTGCAGCGCTTGAGATCTCTGATGGAGAAGTGGTTAAGGGATGTAACATCGAGAATGCATCTTACGGCCTGACTATGTGTGCTGAGCGCGTCGCTATTTTCAAGGCCGTGTCCGACGGAAAGAGGAAATTTTCCCGTATTGCGATTTTCACCGCAGCCGATCGGCTCACTCCGCCATGCGGAGCGTGCCGTCAAATTATCTGGGAGTTCTGCGGAGACGTGCCCGTTATCCTGGCCAACAAGACGGGTTTGTCAAAGACATGGAAGATGAGTGAGCTTTTGCCGGAAGCGTTTGATGGAGAATGTTTGGGAAGTAAACAATAGACGGCATTCGTTAAACAGCAGTTCTTTTCAAACGCCGACCTTGGTCGGCTTTATTTTTTTGCGCGTAACCATCAGGCAATTGGCCAGCATTCAAAACTAAAAAATCTCAATATCATTTGAGGTCTACATGTTTTTCTTGCACCACTCAGTCCGCCTGTAGTAGTTTCAGATATGGAAAGCCTTAGGAAATCAGCCCTTCTTTTATTCGCTCTCAATTTAGTTCTTCCCCAAAGTCTGTTCGCACTCCATGAGACGGGAAAGCGGTTGCCGAAAACAGCCGATCTTCTGATCATCGGCGGAACCGTCGTCACCATGGACGGGGATCGAAGGGTGATTGAGAACGGCGCTCTCGCCGTCACCGCCGACCGCATAGTCGCGATTGGAACTTCTCAGCAGCTAAAAAGTGAATTCAGCGCCAAAAGAGTCATAGATGCTGGCGGCAGAGTTGTCATCCCTGGACTCGTCAATACCCACACTCACATTCCGATGACGCTATTCAGAGGCCTTGCCGATGACCTCGATCTCCAGGATTGGCTGACCAAACATATCTTTCCCGCCGAAGCAAAGTACGTGAATGAGGAAATGGTCCGCGTCGGAACTAGACTCGGACTGGCTGAACTCGTCAGAGGGGGCACTACGACTTTCAATGACATGTATTACTTCGAGGATGCGATAGCCGATGAGACCCGAAAGGCAGGAATCCGAGCTGTGCTCGGAGAAACACTGATTGATTTTCCCGCACCCGACAACAAGACTTTCGATGATGCTTTGAGGTATACGGAATGGTTCGTGAGTAAATGGAAAGCAAGCGAATTGATTTATCCCGCCGTCGCACCCCATGCGCCCTACACGGTTTCTAAAGAACATCTTCTTGCATCAAAGGCGCTCGCCGACAGACATGGAGTCAGAGTCCATATTCATCTTGCCGAGGCAAACACTGAGACGGAATTCATCAGGCAGAATCATCAGGGGCAGAGACCGATTGAATTCGTTGAAAACATAGGGTTTTTAGGCGATAAGATGATCGCCGCCCACGTTGTCCAAGCCGATGTCTCAGAGCTAGAAATTCTCAAAAGGCGGGGTGTCGGAATCGCTCACAATCCACAGTCGAACATGAAGCTCGCGGCGGGCGTCGCACCGGTCCCAAAGATGATAGAGCTGGGGCTTGCGGTCGGTCTTGGCACT
>CAXRBW010000068.1:0-2901 GCA_964228775.1 Pyrinomonadaceae bacterium
GTTTTAACCCAAAGATTCTTTACGCTTGGCAACACAAGGAATGGGGTGGGGCACAGATTCATTTCCTCCAGCTCGCTAAGGAGTTAAGGAAAAACTTTGAGGCCGAGTTCGCCTTTCCAGAACAAGGTAGCGCAGGGTTCAACACACTTCTTTTAACTCAAGGATTCGTTCATCACAAGTTACCTGATAGGGAGGATTCTAAGCCCCTCCTAGGGCTGTTATCGAAATTAGGCTTCCACCTCAAAAAGCTTCGCCGTGATATCAGTGACGCCAGGATTCTTTTAGGGAAGGAATGGGATGTTATCCATGTCGATGCGGGACCTTGGTCTAACCTCACCTTTCTATTCCTTTTGTCTCTAAAGGGTCCCGTCTTTTATACAATGCATAATCGGGTCACTGCGCCCGGTGCCTTCCGCAAACTAGTTTGGCTGCTCAAACATCACCTGTTAGCGATGCTTCCTAGAATTTATTGCCTAGCCTCTAATCAAGACGCGAAGCGAGGTCTGAGGGGAACCGCACCAGAATGGTGGATTGAATCCGTTAAGGTTACTTATACCCATGTCGATCTAAATGAAATCGATGGGGTTAGGAAAAACCTTGGGGAAGCTGAACATGAAGGTTTTGAAATCTGTACGGTCGGAGCATTCATTGAGCGCAAAGGATTCCGAGTGCTTCTTACTGCCCTCCAGGCTCTAAAAGAAACCAAGTCTAATGTGAGGGCCTTGTGGATCGGTCCGAACGACTTGTCAGATGAACAGAATCGCATGATTTCATCCTTCGGGCTCGGCGAAATGTTCAAGTATATTTCGATGTCGGAATTGCAGAATAGCAGGACGAAGCTACTTACGCTTGTGGCGTCTGCGAGATTATTCTGTCTCCCTAGCTATGTTGAGGGGCTACCAATTGCAGTGCTTGAATCAATGGCGTTAGGAACCGCCGTTATAACGACAGATGTCTATGGAATCCCTGAGGCAGTTACGCACGGTGTCACTGGTTATCTTATTTCCCCTGGTGATTCGCAAAATCTAACTAGAGTGTTTAATCAGCTTTTGAGTTCACCGAACGAGAGTGTGGGAGTAACCGCCGCGGCCAGAAAAGTAGTGGAGGACCGATTTAACTCCTCTGTGGTAGCTCGCACACTCTCCTCAGCCTACCAATCGGTTTTGTAGGTTCCTCGATATATTTGTCAGCTTCCAGTCATGAACACGCGAGAAAACGAAAACTTCTGGAGACCATTGTTTGGCGCACTGTCCTCCATCGTGCCCGCAATCGGAGCTTTTCTCGCAACCCCATTCATTTACAGGGCGGTTGGGCCGGTGGAATACGGCATATATGCGGTCATGGCGGCAGTGATTTCCTATTCGGTTGGCTTCAACGTCAGCCGGGCGGTGACAGTAAAGGTTTCCCAGGTGGAAGATTCAGGTTCGGGAGTACTCGACGACCTTTTATCAACCGCTTTTTGGGTGACCGTTGGTATATGCGTCCTTAGCTCTCTTGCGTTGTATACGGTTCTGCCTTATTTCCTCGATGTCATTTCTCAGACACTCGCAGAGTCATTGAGGGGAGGGAAACTTATAGCTTTGGCCGCCACCGCCCTCGCCTTGCAGGGTCTCGGCAATCTCTTCCTCGGAATCCTCCAGGGCTTCCAGCGACAGTTCACATACCTGGTTGCTGTTACTCTCATTTCAATCTCGGGAATCATTTCATCAATTGGTTTCAGCCTAAATGGATACGGAGCGACAGGACTCGTAGCGGGTGTCGCTATTTCTTTCATCCCCCCAATCGTTCTTGGACTTGTGGTGGCGCTCAAGCGGGGAAGCAGACTGTTTCAGCTTCGCGTTAATTCAGATTTTGCTCGCGGAATTCTCAAGCACAGCGTTCTGGTTTTTGCCTATCTTTTGCCGGGCAATCTTGTGATTCTGGTTGAGAGGTTTGCCCTTGGCGGATCGAACCTCGGCACGCTTTCTGAATATGTTCTTCCTTTGATGCTCGGAATACAGTTCCACGCCTTACTCAATGGCCTGAGTCTCCATGTCTTTCCGTCAATGGCGAAAACTGGCCATGACTCGCCTGAGACTGCCGCTACCTATTACAAAAGCGCTCGGCTTATCGTCATACTCGCCATTCCAGCGATAGTCTCAGCCTGGACGATCGGGGGTCCATCTATCGCCTTTTGGCTTGGTGTCGACCCGAATTCGATCTCGAGCACAATCTTCCCGATTCTTATTACGGGTTTCGTCTTTCTCGGCCTTTCGATACCGGCATTTCATTTGTCAGAGGCTCTCGGCCGAACCCGTATTAACCTTTTCTGGACGCTTGGGGTGGTCGCGATAAATCTTTTGATAATTTATTACTTGGGAGGTAAGAGCCCGGTGGAATTCGCATACGGAAGACTTGTGTCATTTAGTCTTTGGTTATTCGCAATTCCATTCGTTGAATTGAGGCTGCTTGGGAAATTCAATTGGAGATTTTGGGTAGGCACCCTTCTCACGACCTCCTTGGCTTGTCTTCCGCTTTTCGTGATTCAGGCAGTAGCCGTTGCATATGGCGGAGCTGCATCGCGTATCAACATTGCAATATTGGGCTTGGTATCGATTGCATCGTATTTAGGCACTCTTCGCGTGGCGAAGTTCCCTAAATTAGTAACAGGTAAGAATCATGGGTAACGACCGCTATAGCCTTGTCGACCGCCGTGAATACATCCTCCGACGGTGTGCGGGGAAAAGGATTCTCCATCTTGGCTGCACCAACCATCCTTATACCGCTGAGTCCCTTCAGGCGGACGCACTGCTCCACGCGCATCTTTCAAAGGTGGCATCTTCAATCGTCGGCGTTGATTCTGACCTGACTGGTATTCAGACACTCACTGAACTTGGCTTCGGAAATCTTCTATTGGGTGAC
>CAXRBW010000069.1:0-10032 GCA_964228775.1 Pyrinomonadaceae bacterium
ATATCAGCAGAGTCATTCCGTATGGTTCTGCCGGGGCGGATCCAAACATAGTATTGAGACCGACGAATAAAAGGTTCCCGATTGCGCTCGACCCGATCAGAACAGGAATCCTGAGCATCAGATTGTCCATGTAAACCCTTCTTGCTATCTCTGACACAGAGTATGCGATGAGTGTTTTTGTGAAACCGTTTGCTCCGAGCAGTCCACCGCTGAGTGCGTCAACGGCGATTCCCAATAATGAGCCGAGAACGATGGCCTTGATTGCATTACGCTGGAACGCTGCATAAACAATCGCAATCAAAAAGAAGTCGATGTACCGGAGTGGTTCCCAAACGCCACGAGCCGACCACTGGAGAAGCACGGCGAGGATCAGAATTGCTGTGATTCGAAAATTACCCATGATCCTACTGTTTCTTCCCCACCTCCTGTGAAGCGTTCGGAACGGACCTTTCAAACGAAGGCCGTTCATCCGGGCGGAAAAGAACGATTGCGACCTCCTGTAGGTTGTGGAGATTGGAGGTCACTTTGAGGGTGATTTTATGTGGCTCAGTCGTCGAGCCGGGTTGGAAGAGAAGAACCTCACCAATTTTGAGACCCGCTGGGAATATGCCGTCCTGTCCTGTTGTGTAAACGGGGTCACCGATGTTGAGCGGGACCGAGCCGGGGACATAGCCCATATCCAAGGTCTCGCGCGAACCGTTTCCAAATACCACACCGATCGCCGATGATCCCTGCAGTTCTCCGACAACACCGCCGACGCCGCTCTTACTTTTGGTTATCAGAGTTACCTGCGCAGTCAGGGGACTCACGGCCGTGACGCGGCCGATGAGGCCGCCGTCGTTAATTATGGGGTTGTTCAATTGGACACCGTCCAATGTTCCGCGTCCGATGATCACCGTGTCGAACCAGGCCGACGGATCTCTCCCGATCACCTTGGCAGGGAGAATCCGATAGGACGAGCCATTCTTCAACTCAAGTAGGCCTCGGAGTCGCTGGTTCTCTTCGGCTAGTCCGACATTTTCTTGGACGCGAAATTCCAATTCCTGGATTCGCTGTCTGAGAGAGTCGTTTTCCGTTTGGGCGGACCTGAGGCTTGCGATGGACTGAAAAAAACCTGCCACCGAGTCAGTGGTTTTGGAAACAGGGGATTGTATGAAGTTGGCTACGGTTTGAGTCCAAACACGGATCACGCGTTCGTTGGAAGCCGTCCGCGCGTCAAAAGCCATCAGCCCGAAGTTTGCGAGAAGTAGTGGGATGGCGAGCCATGGTCCCAACCTCCACACATCCTTCTGACTGCGCTCCAACATGAGTTAGCAAAAATGATTGCCGCGTCGTACGGCATGAAACTGAAACCAAAGAGTTGTTCACTCTTGGCAATCAAACACCGGCGATGGAAGTGTTATCCCACTTGACCCGCTTCAACAGATCGAAGTCAGAGAGCATTTTGCCAGTGCCGAGCACGACCGAAGAAAGTGGATCGTCGGCCAGGACGACCGGAAGACCAGTCTCCGCCGTCAACCTCTTGTCGAGATTTTTGAGTAGTGCACCGCCACCAGTCAGAACAATTCCGCGCTCAACTATGTCGGCAGAGAGTTCCGGTGGAGTTCGCTCAAGTGCTACACGAACTGCATTGACGATAGTGGATATAGCATCCGAGAGTGCTTCGCGGACTTCTTCGTCAGTGATTGTGATTGTCTTAGGAATTCCCTCAATCAGGTTTCTGCCGCGGACCTCCATGGAAAGTGGTTCATCCAGTGGGAATGCGCTTCCAAGGGCGATTTTTATTGCCTCTGCGGTTCGTTCACCAATCAGCAGATTGAATTTCCTCTTGATGTACTGAGTTATCTGTTCATCCATCTCGTTGCCAGCCACACGGACCGCGCGCGAGTAGACGATGCCTGAAAGAGAAATCACTGCGATATCGGTTGTGCCGCCGCCGATGTCCACAACCATGTTCCCGTGAGGTTCGGTGATCGGCATGCCTGCGCCGATTGCCGCGGCCATCGCTTCTTCGACAAGATAAACTTCCGATGCCTTTGCACGATAAGCTGAATCTTCAACTGCTCGGCGCTCAACCTGAGTGATTTCAGATGGAATCCCGATGACGACCCGCGGACGTACCCATGATTTTCCGTTGTGCGCTCTGCGGATGAAATGCTGCAGCATCTTTTCAGTCACTTCGAAATTGGCAATCACTCCGTCCTTCATCGGACGAATCGCGACGATGTTGCCAGGCGTTCGGCCGAGCATCTCTTTCGCCTCACGGCCGACAGCCTCAACCTGATTGGTGACTTTGTTGATTGCGACGATTGAGGGCTCGGAAACGACTATTCCCCGGCCTTTGGCATAAACCAGGGTGTTTGCCGTGCCGAGGTCGATGGCGAGATCGCTTGAAAACAAACTAAAAAGAGACTTGAATGCCATTGCAGAAATCTTCCTGACTGAATTTAAGAATCACTAGCAGGTGGAAACCTTGCTCAGTGGGGTCCGATTCGGATGGGATCGGGCGGCAAAGAGTAAGAAATCTTCCTTAGGTCCAGCGTTCCTAAAGATACAACGAAACCCACCGCTATTGCCATATCTAAAGAGTAAGATTCGTCTTTTTTCCAAGACCTCAGGGCTGGTGGTAAGGAAAAACGAAAGAGCCGTGTGCGACACGGCTCCATCCGTATAGTCCCAAGGGTGTGTTCCTTTATTTATGGATTGCCGGTGCAACCTTTGCCGACGGCTTTTTTGCCTTGCGGGGCGCCCTGTATTCTTCCATTCGACCGGGCGTGACTTCGGACTCCAAGGCCGCCTTGAGGACATCGCTGATGTATCTCGCCTTGATGATCTCAAGTTCCTTTCGAACATCCTCCGGAATCTCGTCAATGTCCGCCTCATTCCGTTCAGGCAGAATGATCCTCTTGATTCCCGCTCGATGGGCGGCAAGGACTTTTTCCTTGATGCCTCCAACGGGAAAAACAAGCCCTGAAAGGGTTATCTCGCCGGTCATCGCCGTATCTGAGCGGACCTTCTTACCCGACAGAAGCGACGCCATCGCAGAGGCCATTGTGACACCCGCACTCGGTCCATCCTTCGGAATCGCACCGGCCGGCACATGCAAATGAATGGCATTTTTGTTTATTGCGTCCGGATCTATCCCGAACTCGGTTGCATGGGACCAAAGATACGAGCGGGCCGCCGTGGCAGATTCCTTCATAACATCGCCGAGCTGACCGGTGAGTGTAAGACCCTGCCCTCCAGGTAGAAGAGTGGCTTCGATGAAAAGTACATCGCCGCCCATTTCAGTCCATGCCATGCCTGTGGCGACTCCGGCGGGTAGCTGCTGGCGAGCTTCCTCCGGATAGAATCTCGGAGCTCCGAGATATGATTTGACGTCTTTCGCGGAGATTGAAACCT
Organism: Pyrinomonadaceae bacterium; assembly: GCA_964228775.1. Classification (GTDB taxonomy): domain Bacteria; phylum Acidobacteriota; class Blastocatellia; order Pyrinomonadales; family Pyrinomonadaceae; genus CAXRBW01. The sequence goes on from CAXRBW010000069.1 coordinate 3,403, forward strand.
TTCGTTCATCTCCCTCGGCGACCTTTAGTGCAATCTTCCTTGCGATGTTTCCGACTGCCCGTTCAAGTTGCCTGACTCCTGCTTCGCGTGTGTAGCGAGAGGTCAGCAGATTGACGGCATCATCCTTGATGGCGAGGTGCTTTTCCTGCAATCCGTTCTCTGTAATCTGTCGTGGAATCAGATATTGACGGGCGATATGGAGCTTTTCCTGGTCGCTGTAGCCTGCAATCTGAATGATCTCCATCCTGTCCCGAAGCGGCATCGGGATTGGCCCGAGCTGGTTCGCAGTTGCGATGAAAAACACCTTCGAGAGGTCGAATGGTAGATCGAGATAATGATCTCTGAATGTATGGTTCTGTTGAGGGTCCAAAATCTCAAGCAAAGCTGAACCTGGATCGCCGCGGTAGTCGTTACCGAGCTTATCGATTTCATCCAACATCATTACAGGATTGTTGAATCCAACTCTTCTCAATGTCTGAATAATTCTGCCGGGCATTGCACCGATGTAAGTTCTGCGGTGACCTCTGAGCTCGGCTTCATCACGCATGCCCCCGAGAGATATCCGATCGAATTCTCTTCCCAACGAACGGGCAATCGATCTTCCCAAAGAAGTCTTTCCAACGCCCGGCGGTCCCACAAAAAGAATGATTGGACTTTTGGAATCGGGGCGGAGCTTTACTACTGCGAGAGATTCAAGAATGCGCTTCTTAACATCTTCGAGGCCGTAGTGGTCTTCATTTAAAATCCTTTCTGCCTCTTTCAGGTCGAGCTTTTCGATACTCGACTTCCGCCACGGCAAATCGAGTATGTATTCCAGATAGGTTCTGATGACGTGGTAGTCAGGTGCGGCCTGTGGAAGCTGTTCCATCCGCCGAAGTTCACGCTCAGCCTCTTTTCTCACATCCTCAGGCAGGTCTGCAGTCTCAAGCCGTTCCCTCATCTTGACGGCATCCGCCTTTTCACCGGATTCGTCTTCTCCCAGTTCCTTTTGAATAGCCTTCAGCTGCTGACGGAGTATGTATTCCCGCTGGGCCCTGTCGATTTCTGTCTGGGCTTCGGTGGCTATCTTCGATCTGAGCTCCATGATCTCGAGTTCACGTGCTAGAGCAGCATGAGTCAGAGAAAGAAGATCGTCGACCGTCGATGCCTCAAGCATCTTCTGCTCCGTCTCGACACCCAAATCAAGTACCGACGCGAGGAAGTAGGAGAGCTGTACAGGGTCGTTCTGAGACATCACCGACATCCGAATCTCAGGTGGGACGTTCGGCAGCTTGGCGAGGGCTTCGTGAATCATCGTCTGAAGATTTCGCCGCAATGCCTCGCATTCCTCTTTGTCGACCATTCGCAGATCGGGGAGGATTTGGACCTTTGCCTTGATGAACGGTTCGCCTTGTAGCCAATCGATGACGCGGATGCGCTCCATGCCTTGGACCACTAGCTGCATGATGCCCTCGTTACGCATCATGCGCTTGATGTTGACTATCGAGCCGATCTCGTAAATATCCGACGGTTTCGCGTCACTTCCGGTCACATCGGGAGTTCGGATTGTGAAACAAGCGAGCAGCTTCTCTTCCGTGCTGAGAGCGGCTTCAACTGCCTTCGAGGAGCGCTCTCGCCCGACCGCGAGCGGAACCACTGTGTCAGGAAATAGTGTCGTGTTCTGCAAAGGAAGGACGGCGATGTCGAATTCCTGTCCTGGCCTTGGTTTCGAGTAATTGAGATCTTGATTCTTATCTGATGGCATAGATCTGAAATTAAAAATTAGAACGGTTGGTGATTATTCAATCTCTGATTCGTTTATTACTGAATCACTTTCGCACTCTTACTAGAAAAAGACCGTTGTCGAATGAAGTTTCAACTGATGCTCCTTCAATTGATTTGGGGAATTGAATTGTCTTTTCAAATCTGCTGTAGGTGATCTCCATTCGGTGATACGAAACTCCTCGTTCAGCGACGCGGTCACGGCGTGTTCCAGACAGTGTCAGACATGAATCCGCAATCTCGATTTCGATATCCTCGGCGGAAACCCCTGCCAACTCGACTTTGACCAGCCAGCCGTCTGGGGCGGTGTAGATATCTGCCGCAGGGTCCCATAATCTAGCCGATGGTTTGACATCTCTAGATGAAGAGAGAAGTTGAAAATATCTATTGATGGTCTTGGCCATAGTTTTTATATTCGCCCGCTTGCACTCGGCCCAGATGCGGCGTGGCGAGTGCCAATATTCTGTTTGAGCAGAACCTAGAAAGCAAGACTATCGGCAGAGTTCTGCCGGGGTGTTTGCAATGCATTCAGAGCGTCTGCAAAACTTGTCTTGAATATGGACAGAGTCTTCGAGAATCCAAAGAGGCCGACGAGGGAAGGGCGCTTAGTCTCAATATGTGCAATTGAAGCGATACCCGATGGGCGCGGGGCTGCAGTAACTCTGAAAGAGGGTGGAGAAATTGCAGTCTTCAATGTCGGTGGACAATTCTTTGCAACGGAGAACTTCTGTCCTCATCGTGGCTTTCCCCTAGCCGATGCAAGATTATACGGACTGGAGGTCGAGTGCGACCTGCACGGCTGGAGATTCGACCTACGCACAGGTGATTGTTTGGTAGAGGGAGGTTGTCCCGTAGAGATCTATCAAGTCGTAGTCGAGGAAGGAACCGTCAAAGCGATTATCTGATGGGTGATTCAGCGGCTGTCATCACCGATGGCCTCGACCGGACAAGCATCCATTGCCGTTCGACAAAGCAATTCCTCTGATTCATTTCGTGGCTGCTGAAAGACGAAGGAAAACGCACCCGAGTCCTCTCTCTTAAAATTCGAAGGCGACGTATCACGACAGACGTCGCAATCGATGCACTGATCATCAACGTAGTATCTTCCTGGCGCGTTATTCGCTAATTTGCGGTTCAGATCTGCCATTGCTTAAGACTCCAAATTCAAAGGCCGTCGGAATTTTCCCGACGGCCGTTTTTGTTCATCTACTGTAGTTGATCAGATGTCCAGATTCTTCGCTTCGAGGGCATTGTCCTCGATGAATTTTCTGCGGGGTTCAACCTGGTCTCCCATCAAGACCGTGAAGATGCCATCGGTTTCCACAGCATCCTCAATCTTGACCTGTAAGAGGGTCCGCTTCTCTGGATCCATGGTCGTTTCCCAAAGCTGCTCAGGGTTCATCTCACCCAACCCTTTGTATCTCTGAATTGCGAGATCCTTCTTCGCCGAGGTCATGACCTGCTCGAGTAATTCATCGCGGGTCGCAACATCTGTCTTCTTCCCGTCCTCTTCAACTTTGAAAGGCTCGGCGAACTTTTCGTCGAGCTGCATGCGTAGCTCAAGAGAGCGCGTGAATTCCACGAAGCTCGCGACACCGTAATCGAAGGTTACCGACTGTCCGTTCGAGAATGTGATGAGTAGTGATGACAGGCTGTGCTCTTCGTCGCTGACAAGCTCGGTTTTATATCCCCCTTCGGCAACAAAACCTTCAACTTGAGCAAGCAAATCGTCGTTCTGAAAGATTTCCTTGAGCTTGACCTTCTTCTTGACCATCACACCCTTCGGGCCGGCGAGACCATCAATCAGCAAATCGGTCAATCGCGAATCGTTGTTGACCCTTCGAGCAAATCTTTCACGGTTGGATTTAAGTTCGACGGTTTGCTCAAAGAACTTTCCAAGTTTACCGCCTTCAATCTCTCCGTTCTTAGCGGTGATTGTGAGCTCGCTAGTCGCCTGCTTCATCAAGAAGCGGAACATCGCCTTCTCATCCTTGATGTACTCTTCCTTCTTTCCCTTCTTAACCTTGTAGAGGGGAGGTTGGGCGATATAGACGAAACCGTTCTCAACGAGCTCGGGCATCTGCCTGTAAAAGAAAGTTAGCAGAAGTGTTCTGATGTGACTGCCGTCCACATCTGCGTCGGTCATCAAACAAATCTTGTGATAACGAAGCTTCGTTACGTCGAAATCTTCTTTTCCAATACCAGTTCCGAGTGCGGTGATGAGGGCTTTGATTTCACCGTGGCCAAGCATTTTGTCGAACCGCGCCTTCTCAACGTTCAGGATTTTGCCCTTCAACGGCAAAACCGCTTGGTTCTTCCTATCTCTCCCCTGTTTCGCCGAGCCACCTGCTGAGTCACCCTCGACAAGATAAAGCTCGGACAACGCGGGATCCTTTTCCTGGCAGTCTGCAAGCTTTCCTGGCAGCGTTGACGATCCAAGGGCGCTCTTTCTGACAATCTCTCTCGCCTTTCTCGCTGCCTCACGCGCACGCGCGGCATCAACTGCCTTGCCGACAATCCGCTTTGCGACCGCTGGATGGCGCTCGAAATATTCCCCAAGCTTCTCATTGAGAAATGATTCAACAGGGCCCTTCACCGGAGAGTTAAGTTTTCCTTTCGTCTGACCTTCAAACTGAGGCTGGGGAATTTTGACCGAAATAACTGCGACGAGACCTTCGCGAACATCGTCACCGGAAAGTACGGTTTTGGAGTTCTTTAGAAGTCCGGAACTCTCAGCGTAGTTATTGATTGTCCTGGTCAGTGCACCACGGAAACCGGAAAGATGGGTACCGCCGTCGACTGTGTTGATGTTGTTGGCAAACGAGAAGATCTTTTCATCGTAGGAGTCGTTGTACTGCATCGACACCTCGATGGTTAGGTCATCTGAGACCATCTCAAAATAGATTGGTTCATCGTGCAGCGGGGCCTTGTTCTTATTGAGGTGCTTGACGAACTCCGCGATACCGCCTTTGTAGTAGAACTCGTGCGATTTTTCCTCTTCACCACGCTCATCTTTGATCGTGATGCGTATTCCCTTATTCAAAAAGGCTTTTTCACGAAGGCGTTCTGAGAGGGTCTGAAAACTGTATTCGGTCGCTTCGAAAATCGAACCGTCAGGCTTGAAGGTTACCTTGGTTCCGCGACGGGTCGTCGTTCCAGTTTGGGCGAGCGGTGCGACTGGGATTCCGACCTTGTATTCCTGTTCATGAGTTTTACCATCCCTCCAAATTTCGAGTCGAAGCCACTCAGAGAGAAAATTGACGCAGGAGACGCCGACGCCGTGGAGACCACCGGAAACCTTGTAACTGTTTGAGTCGAACTTACCGCCGGCATGGAGCACCGTAAGTACGACCTCGGCGGCGGAACGTCCTTCCTGCTTGTGGATGTCGACCGGGATACCTCGTCCATTGTCGATAACCGTGATGGAATTGTCGGCGTGGATAGTTACCTCGATCGTGTCGCAGAAACCGGCGAGGGCCTCGTCGACTGAATTGTCGACGACCTCGTAAACGAGGTGATGGAGACCGATTTCACTGGTCGAACCGATGTACATCGCGGGTCTTTTGCGCACTGCGTCGCGACCCTCCAGAACTGTGATCGAATCTGCCCCGTATTCTGACTTTGCTTTACCCAATGTTACCTAGACCTCTGGTGGAATTTGCTGATTTTTGCTGCATTAAAAGCAACCTGTAGTGTACCAACAATTGGCTCATTTTTATAGCCTTGAGAGGCCCTTTTTTCCAATTCTAAGAGGTCTCGGAAAAGGCTGATTTTAGGGCTTTTAAAACGCTTGCAATCGATGTGTGGCGGTCAAGCTGCGAGGGAGCCGTTTGTAATCGGCAGTATCCGTCCCGACCCGCCGAATTTTTCCAAAAAACTTTCTTTTGAGGTCGTCACGAATGTCTGAGTTTTATCAGATAGAAATTCGAGCAATTGACCGATGCGGCGGTAATCGAGCTCTGCATCGATGTCGTCAATCAAGAAGAGCGGATACTCACCGTGCTGGGAGTGGTAGACATTAAGAGTGGCGAGAAGTAGTACGAGAAGTGCACTTCTCTGCTGTCCGCTCGAACCGAAACGTCTGATGTCATGACCATCAAAAAGAATGTCCAGATCATCACGGTGTGGCCCGATGAGGCAGTGGCCGGAGGAGAGTTCGGCCTGTGTTCGGAGCTTTAACCGCTCGGCAAGAAGTCCGGGGTAATCTGATAAATCACCTTTACCCTCGAGGGAACAGGCATATCTGATCGACACTTCTTCGCGGCCAAAGAGTCGTTTTTGAAGGACCTCGGAGAGTCTTTCGATGAAACGCACGCGTGCCTTGTAGATTCTCGATGCGAGGCCGACTAACTGCTCATTCCATGGCTCAAGGGCCGAGGCGGTCTGTTCGACGCTCAGATTTCGTTCGGAGGCGGATTGGAGAAGAGAGTTTTTCTGGCGCATCACCTTGCCATAATCGGCAAGCGTCTGTACGAACGGTGGAAAGATCGCGGTTATTCCTCGGTCGATGAATTTCCTTCGTGCCTCAGGATTGCCACGGATAATTTCGAGTTCATCCGAATTGAAGTTCACTGCGTTCAATTCCGATAGATACCGCTGAAGTGATTCCTTCTTACCGTTGACGGATAGAGTCTTGGTTGCGCCCTGGATGGCTACCTGAAGCTCATGGACTATGTCTTCACTCTGCCTGACAGACCCCTTAACTATTCCGAGATCTTCGCCAAATTTCAGTGCCTCAGAAAGCTTTGCTGTTTTGAACGAGCGTGCGGTTGAGAGAACGTGAATCGCCTCGAGCCAATTGGTTTTTCCCTGCCCGTTGTCACCTGAAATGACATTGAGTCGAGAGTCGAAGTCCAGTCTTCCACTGAG
>CAXRBW010000070.1:0-8047 GCA_964228775.1 Pyrinomonadaceae bacterium
AGATGGGGCGGGCGGAGAGTAAAGAGGCTATTCCGCAGGCCGTCACAATCATCTCAACTGAGCGTCTGCGGGAAAGGCCGGCGACCGTTTTAGCTCAGATTGCTGAAGAACAGGTTGGAGTGTCACTGCAAAGAACAAGTCCAACCATCGGCGCAATATTTGTAAGGGGCCTGACAGGAAAGAATGTATCCCTCTACCTGGATGGGGTTCGTTACACAAATTCCGCCCAGAGGGGTGGCATAAGCACGTTCTTCAATCTACACGACTCATCAAGCCTCCAGGCGGTAGAGCTTCTGCGAGGTGCAAGCTCTGCGCAATACGGCTCCGATTCTCTTGGGGGAAGTATTAATCTCGTAACTGTTAATCCGACAGGTAAAGGACTTCGGGGTGAGTTTAATTTGAGCGGCGCTGCCGCCGATTTGAGTTATAACTCCTCTTCAAACATTTCCTTCGGCAACGAACGCACAGGCGCTGCGATTAACATGTTTTTGAAGCGCGCAAACACCTTTCGTCCTGCTAGAGGACTCGACTCCCATGCCGCTGTAACGAGATTTCTCGGGCTGTCCTCAGCGATTTACCGAGGTCGCATGCCCGATACTGCGTTCACTCAATACGGCGGGTCATTCCGAATTGATCACACGATCTCAAGCGATAAGAATCTATTTTTCAGATATCAGCGCAGCCACCAGGATGGCGGCAAGAGGTGGGACCAGCTCGGAGGAGGTGACGGCAATCTTGTCGCTGACCTTCGCAATCTAATGGGAGATTTCGGCTATCTCAGACTTGTGAAAAATAAACTCAGTGTTTTTGATAGTGCTTCATTCACTTTTTCTTACAACAGCCAGCGGGAAGAGAGGGTCAATCAGGGTGGCCAGGGTAATCCTCTCGGTACTGTCACACACCAATACGAGAGGACCTCAGTTTGGGGTGGAAGTGGCTTTCTTGAGAAGAACTTTTCGAATCGCAACGACTTGCTTATTGGAGGTGATTACTACTACGAAAGGATCAAATCACCTGCGTACACATTTAATCCCCTCGATGGGAGCTTCACTCTTTCAAGACCTCGGATTCCACACAGAGCCAGATTCCGAACGCTGGGCCTTTACGTGCAGGATTCATTTAGATTCGCTGACGACCGAGTACGAATAAGTGGCGCCTTGCGATATAACCATGGCTCCTATCAATCTTTTGGCAACAATTCCCCGATTGTGTCGGGTAGATTGTTGTGGGAAGACGATGCTCTTTCCGTTGATGACTTTTCAGGAAGAATCGGTGTGGTTGGACGCTTGATGCGTGGACTGAATGTAGCATTCAACTATTCGAGAGGAGTCCGTTACCCGGGAATGACGGATCTTGGAACAATCGGGCTTACTGGGGATGGATTCGAAGCCGATTTCTCCGCTGCCTCAGCACTCGGTGGGACCATTGGAAATTCAGCATCGGCAGAAGCAATTTCAACTGGACGTGCGGTTACTAAGCAGGAATCCGAGTTTTCTAACACCTTTGACGCAAGCTTCCGATACTCTCGTAAAGGATTGGACACAGATCTCACGGTTTTTGTCACCGACATAAAGAATACGATTACAAAACAGGCTCTGATTCTTCCCAATGGAGCTGTTGGTCGTTTTTTGGGCGATCAGCAGATTGTCAGCCAACGCCCAAACGGAACTGTATTCGTGTCGCTTTCCACTGTCCCAGTATTGGTCCGCGCAAACTATTCGGATGCAAGAATGTATGGATTTGAATTTGAATTCGAGTCTAGAGTAACTGCAAAGACGGAATTACGGGGAAATTACACTGCAATAAAATCAGAGGATGTAGCAGATGGATTACCGCCAAACATCGAGGGTGGAACTCCTCCGTCACAAGGCGTTTTTAACATCAGATACCAGGCACTCTCGCGTGTTTGGCTTGAGACAGGCCTAAGCTTTGCTGGACGCCAGGACCGCCTCTCTAGTCTCGATCTTTCAGATCGGCGGACTGGAGCAACGCGGTCACGGACGCAGATTCAAAATTATTTCCGGCGTGGGGCCTGCATGCTCGGTCTCACCAATAATCCTGATGGATACTGTGGAACTGGTGATGAGACCGTGTTGCTGTCCACAAATGAGACAATATTCCAAGTGCAGAACCGAGTGCTCGGGGTCGGGAATGATAATGTCCCGCTCTTTCGATATCTTCCTGGGTTCGCATTAGTAAATATTCGAGGCGGAATAAAGTTCGAACGGGGTACAGTTTATTGGGCAGTCGAGAACATCTTTGATCAATTCAATAGAAAACCTAGTTGGGGCATGGACGGTTCGGGAAGGAACTTAAAACTGCAGTACTCTGTCCGCTTTTGATAGGAAGAAGTGGTTAACTCTTCAAGACTTCGCCGTTAGCCTGGTAAAAAACCTTCTGATAAAATCCTACAAATGGATTTAATCCTCGATAAGTTCCGCGAAGAGTGCGGAGTCTTCGGAATCTTCGGTCATTCCGAGGCCTCTACCCTCACTCAGCTCGGTCTCTTTGCCCTTCAGCACCGAGGACAAGAAGCCTGCGGCATCGTTTCATCTGACGGAAACGAACTTCTGCAGTTCAGATCTCAAGGTCTCGTGGCCGAAGTCTTAACTGAGGAAGTCTTGGCAAAACTCAAGGGCTCAAGCGCGATTGGCCACACTCGGTATTCCACTGCGGGGACAAATACCATTAAGGAAGTCCAACCGTTCCTCGTCGAATGCAGATTGGGAAAACTCGCACTCTGTCACAACGGCAATCTTCCATTTGCAAACCAAAAACGGCTCGAACTCGAAGGCGAAGGAGCAATCTTCTCCTCCACCTCTGACACGGAGACAATTCTTCATGCGATTGCGCGATCAGGCGAGAGTGACATAATCGAGGCTGTAAAAAAGGTCTTGAAAGACATCGATGGTGCTTATTCACTCCTATTTCTAACTCCAGAAAAGCTAATTGCCGTCAGAGATCCGCGCGGGTTTAGACCTTTGGTTCTCGGAAAACTCAATGGTGCTTGGTGCCTCGCTTCAGAAACCTGTGCCTTTGACTTGATCGATGCGGAATATGAAAGAGAGGTCGCGCCCGGAGAAATGGTCGTCATCGACTCTTCAGGTATTTCATCCCACTTCCCCTTTGATAAGAAGCAGGCGTCGCTTTGCTCTTTCGAGCATGTCTATTTTTCAAGACCTGATTCGACAATTTTTGACCAGCCGGTCAACAGATCACGACACAGAATGGGTGCGAGGCTTGCTATGGAGCAGCCGATATCTAATCCTGGCGATGACGTCATTGTTGTTCCTGTTCCAGACTCAGGAGTCGCGGCGGGAGTTGGATTCGCGGAATACGCGGGTCTCAATTTCAGGCATGGCATCATCAGAAACCACTACATTGGACGCACCTTCATTGAGCCCTCTCAGAACATAAGATCTTTCGGAGTCAGACTGAAGCTGAATCCAGTTCAACACCTCATCGCAGGAAAGCGAGTCGTCCTGGTAGACGATTCGATTGTGCGCGGCACCACCTCCCAGAAGATCGTGAGGATGGTCCGAGAGGCGGGGGCAACTGAAGTGCATCTGAGAATCTCATGCCCTCCAACCATTTCACCCTGCTACTACGGAGTCGACACTCCGAGTAAAGAAGAGCTAATTGCAGCCCAGATGAACGTTGATCAGATCTGCAATGAGATTGGTGCGGATTCGCTCGGCTACCTGTCCATCGAGGGCATGCTTGAGGCAATAGGAATTGAAGACGAGAAGATGTGTACGGCATGTTGGAGCGGCAATTATCCAACTGCTATTGCCTCCCAGTGAACACCTAAGATCCCGCTGAAAGTCCCTCCTATTTTGAGAAAATCGTTATTTCTGTGCAAGAATATCGGCATTAATTTTCTTCTTTCAGGAGAATCCAATGCATAAACAGATTTCACTGATCACTTTATCGCTCATTTTCATCGCATGTGGCGATGCAGCCATGCCGTTAAAAGTGGAACAGGCAAACCTTCCCGCTCCAGCGGAACAGGTGGCGGATGACCATCACGATTCTGCACCCCGCATAGAACTAGCAGATGCCAAGGCTGCATTTGATGACGGTACTGCAGTCTTCATTGACTCGAGGGATGAGGCCTATTGGAAGGCCAACCGCATCAAAGGGTCGCTGAACATGACCGAGGCGAATGTCGACAAACACTACTCGGAACTTCCGCAGGGCAAAAAGATAATCGTTTATTGTTCCTGACCAAGCGAACACACTAGTGCCGGTCTGGTCACTAAACTTCAATCGCTCGGAATCAAAAACGCTTTCGCTCTCAAGGGTGGCACGGATGCCTGGAAAAACGCCGGTTATCCGATGGAATCAAACTGATCCCTTGAACAACCCGGACCGAGTGGCGACACATCGTCGTGCTTGATCGTCTGTCCCGCAGAAAACAATGTCCGTCACTCGTCTGTATCTAGTCAGGCACGGTCAATCCGCCGGCAATGCGGAGGGTCGCTTCGGTGGCCACTCCCCCACTCCCCTTTCAGACTTGGGGAAGCGACAAGCCGAAATCACAGGACGGGCTCTTGCAAAAGAAAAGATAGACTTTATTTTCTCGAGCGATCTCGCAAGAGCGGTCCAGACTGCTGAACCGCTGTCGAAACATTTAGGGATTCCGATAACACCATCACCTGCGTTTCGAGAAAGACATGTGGGCGTACTCGAGGGACTTACATTCGACGAATCGAAACAGTCATATCCAAAAGATTACTATGCCCTGATAAACCGAACCGTAGGGCATGTCATAACCGATGGTGAGAGCTATAGGGATCTTTTGAGGCGGGCGACAAAAGAGCTCCACGAAATTCTGCGAAAACATAAAGGTAAAAGAATCGCGATCTTCTCACATACTGGAGCAATCTGTTTTCTCACTCTTCACCTGATGGGTGCGATCAACCGTCACACCAGATCAACCCCGTGGCTGGTCACTTCGAACTGCGGAATCAATCGATTTGAAGTTAGGGGCCCGCGGAACGTCAGAGTTCTAGCGGTAAACGACACAAGGCATCTTGATGCGATGACTGGAAATGATTCTTTCGGAGCGAGGTAGCCTCTTTAAAACATCAAAAAGAAAAAGCCGGAGCTTTCGCTCCGGCTTTTCATTTGCGTTTCCGCGACTCTTAGAACGAGTAGCGGATGACGTACTGCATGCTCCTCGGCGAGCCCTGGATTCCAACAAAGTTGGACCAGTTCGTCGGCGGAGTTGAGTTGGTCAGCTTCGGATCGAGACCGAGACCATATCCCGTGCGGGAATAGTCGATCAGACCCATGTGCTGGGTGTTCGTGACGTTGAACACTTCCCAACGGAACTGAAGCTTATGGTCTTCGTTGTACGGCATTGCAACCGTCTTTCCGAATCCCATATCGACGCCCCAGTAGCCGGGTTGACGGAACACGTTGCGGTCTCCCGTTTCACCGGGGTACGCATTGCGGAAGCTTTGGTATGCAGCAGTGGTGTTGCAACCGAAGTACTTATCGCCACGGGTCGGGCAGGGCTTGATCGTGCTGCTCGTCCTCGTCGTGTAGCTCTGAACGTTCCAATTGGTCGCCCAACGTGCATCGTCATAAGGTGCAGACTCCGGATTTCCGGTGTTGGCCCTGAAGATGCCGGTGAGCTGCCATCCGCCGATGAACGCATCGGCGAGTTTGCCGATATTACGTCCGAGCATCTGGCCACGTCCAATCGGGAGCTGCCAGATGGCGTTGGCGTTGATGATGTGCTTCGAATCGAAATCCGAAACCGCCCACATGTCATCCGGACGGAACGGGTTCAAGAAGAATCCGGATCCAGATGTCACACCACCTGACTGCAGACCAGAACCCTGGTCCATTGTCTTCGACAACGTGTAGTTGAAGTCCCAAGTGAGGGCCTTACCCATACGCTGTCTGATGGTCAGAGTTCCGCCATGGTAATTCGACTTACCAACCGAGCTAAAAGCACCGTAGGTGCCGTACTGCGGTTGGTAGAAGATGTGCTGACCCGGGAACAGACTGTTCTCAATCGAAAGATCGAGCTGGTGGCTGGTCCAGTCATTACCGTAGTAGTACAACCTTGCGGCATACACAGCCTGGGTGTTGGTATAACCCGGGAATCCGTAGTAGCTAGCAAGATATCCAGGGGTCCAGACGTTATCGAAGTAAGGGATTGTGGCGACGCTTGTTGCGGCGACTCCGCGCTGAGCCAAAATCTCTAGCTGAGTTGCGGCAGTCCACCAATCCATCTTCGAGACAGGATCCCTGTAGCTTCCAACTGCCGCGATGTCACGCGACTGCAGAAGATTTCTCGCTTCACGTCCAAGATATGACGCTGAGACGACAAAGCCCTTCGGCAAGTTCCTCTCCCACGTCAAGCTCCAGGTGTAGTGAATCGGAGCGGTGATGTTCTCATCGAGACCACCCTGAATCGCCGTCGGATACGATCTGTTAGCAGCCTGTCTCGGGAATGAAATGGCCGACGGAATCGTAATGTTCGGCAATGTGCGGACCGTCTGACCAAGGCCTGTAAAGAGCGGGCCGAGGTTTGTCGTCAGGTTGTAGGTGTTCGCGTTGACCGTCGATGACGAGGCAAAACCGAGCGCATTGTTAAGATCGAAACGCACGGCGAGAGCCTGTCCGTAATAGTCGTTGAACATACCGAAACCACCGCGGATAACGCCCTTGCCCTCACGTCCGACGAAATTTCCGAAGAGATTGTCGCCAAAATCAGGTGACCAAGCTGCCGCAATACGGGGCTGCCAGTTGTTCTTGTCAGGAGTGTAGAGCGGAGTTTTTCCGTTCGCCTGTCCAGACAGGTTGAGAACAATCGGAGTGTTGTACGGTGTGCCGCTTTCGTAGCCTGCGGCTCTCTTCGCAAAGTATGCTCCGAGACCTTCAGTCGGCTTGACCTCGTAACCATTCGTTTCCCAAACGGGCTTGCTATACGAGTAGCGGAGACCGAGTGTGAGTGTCAGGTTCGAGCTGACCTTCCAAACATCCTGTGTATAGAAGTCGTATTCATTCGTCCTGAATGTGCGCTCGCTAGGAGTGCCGGACGCCTGAATAGAACCGCTCTTGAGGAAGAGGAAGTTCGCCGTGTACTGGGTGTAACGACCAATCAAGGCAGCTGCCGCGTTCTGGAAATTGGCGAACGTGGCGCTGGAGATCGGTGACAGTGAGTTGGCGGTGATGTAAGTCGCCACCGGACCACTTGTTGCCGTACCGAACACTGAAGACGAGTAGAACGACGGATTCGTCAGAGCTGTATCGAATGAGCTTGAATACGAAGCTCTGTAGTTCTTGATGAATCTGATGTTCGTACCGAACTGCAGTGTGTGCGATCCCCTGATGTAGGAAAGATCGTTCGTGATGTTCTGAACGGGCGTCGTCCTCGACAGAGTACGTGCAAACAGCTTGGGAGTGTAGATGAAGCGGAAGTAGACCGCGTTTTCACCTGAATCTCCCTGTGAGCTGAAAGCTTCACGGGTCAGACCGTAGCGGAAGTTGTTGACGAGATTGTTCGAAATCGTCCACGTGTGTCCCGCAACGAATCCCCACGGATGACTCCAGATTCCCGGCTTCGCAGTGTCTGGAAACGCCGAGGCTGAGGTCGCCGTGTCATAAATCACGTTGGCCCTGACAAATACCGACTGCTTCGAATTCAGATTGAAATCCAGACGACCTACGTGCGAGGTGTTGCGGATTTTGCTGTCTGAGTTGAAGCGGTAACCGGCTGTGTTCGCAAGTCTTCCCGCAATACTGTCGCCGACATCGAAGTTGTTGGAGGCGTAACGCGAGGCGGCACCGGCAAGAACCGGCAACACTGCGGCGTTGCAACCACCCGTGGTTCCTGTTCCGACCGCGGCTGGATAGATCGCTCCAATCTGCGCGCAGGTCAACTGGGAAACGGTGCCCGACGTGTTCACGTACTTGATGAGTCCCTGACCCATTGAGGGAAGCGGCACGACCTGAAGCTGGCTCGCTCCACGTGTGGTGCGCTCCGACTCAAGGCTGTAGAAGAAGAACGCTTTGTCCTTGACGATTG
>CAXRBW010000071.1:0-8618 GCA_964228775.1 Pyrinomonadaceae bacterium
GAGACAGACATCGGCGGCACGGTGAATCAAATTGTGACCCGCCCCTGATGCAATCGCTCCGAGAGTTCCCATTGAGCAAGGAACGATTATCATTCCCGCCTGCTTGTTCGATCCCGATGACGGCTTCGCTGCAAGATTGTCGAGACGCCAGAAACGGATGAGCTTCGAATCTGCAGGAAGTCCAACCCATTCGTTCACCCGCTCGGAGTTCGGATCCTTGAGATTCACTCCCATTTCAACCTGCGCAACAGTTGCCGCAGTTCCCGACATGATGAGGTTGACGGTCTTGACGACTCCGCTCGCTGCGAGCAGTTGGAGCGTACGATGGGCGTAGATTGTGCCCGAAGCACCAGTTATTGCGACCGTGAGTTCCATGTATTCGACTCTACAACTTTTGCCTCGGACATTGCTAGTTTCACATTTTTCAAGCGGTTTTCCTCCATTCGGGTTGCTCGTATAACATCGTAATCATGGACAGAAACGCACTCATCGACATTCTTGGGAAAGTTCGTTCGGGGGAACTCGACGGCGAGGCCGCATCGGATGCAATCGAGGCGCTTACCTATGAGGACATCGGCTTCGCTCGTGTCGACCATGCCCGAGCACATCGACAAGGTTTCCCCGAGGTCATCTACGGAGAGGGAAAATCCTCCGATCAGATTGTTGGAATCCTCGCCAAGTTGCTCGACACAGCTCCAAACCTTCTCGTGACCCGCACTTCGGAGTCTGTCTTTGACGAAGTCAGAGGTCTGATGCCCGATGCCGAATGGCATCCTTCGGCGCGCTTGATACGCATCATGAGGGATGACACAGAGCGCGGCATTGGAGACATCGCAATTGTCACTGCCGGCACGACTGACATTCCGGTTGCCGAAGAAGCGGCATTGACCGCTGAGGCGATGGGGAATCGGGTGACAAGAATCTGGGATGCGGGTGTCGCGGGAATTCACCGAATACTTTCGCAGAGAGAGACTTTGAGGGATGCCCGTGTAGTTGTCGTCGCAGCGGGAATGGAGGGCGCACTGCCCTCTGTCGTAGGGGGACTCGTCGCAGTTCCGGTAATCGCGGTCCCCACATCTGTCGGATATGGAATGAGCCTGAATGGAGTCGCAGCGGTCCTCGGCATGCTCAATTCCTGCTCATCGAACGTGACAGTCGTCAACGTCGACAACGGTTTTGGCGCGGGATTCGTCGCAAGTCTAATCAATCGGAAATGGACTCCGCCAGCTAAATAAGTCTGTGGGGACGAGCGGCGGTTCAGGCTGGATCCGGAAATGTCTCATCAAGAAAAGCTTCGATGTCCTGATAGGAACTCGCATGGAGATCACAAGGAAACTTTCCCTTGAAGGCAGAATCTGCAAAAGCTTTCCCACCTAGAATCACCGGCACCTTGAGCTTCGATGTTTTTTCCCGCACTGCTTTGTATTCGCGGACGAGTCTCTCGGGGTCATTGATCATTGTTGCCGAGATGCAAACTAAGTTTGGCGGATGATCCGAAATTTCCTCGGCAAGGCCGTAGACCGGGGTGTTGGCACCGAAATTGATTACTTCCCACCCCTTGTTTTCCATGATGAGCTGCGCCAAATAGATTGGAAGTTCGTGCAAATCGCCCTCAATCGTGCAACACATTGCGATACGTCCGTTCATGATGGGGACCTCGAGCGAGTTGCGCAGCTTGTGAACGGCGGCGAAGGCGGTTCTTGTCGCCACATGTTCTTGAGTGACCGTCAAATCGCCACGTGCCCACATGTCCCCGATTTCGAGCATCGCCGATGCGAGAACATCATCGAAAAGCGCAGGTAGTGATCTGTCATGCAGAAACGAGTTGATTAAAAGTTCGGCCGCCTCTTCCTCGCTTCCGGCAATCAAAGCATTAAAGAGTGGCGATCCTTTTCGGCCGATTGCAGCCATCCTCCGCTTTTTGATTCTCGTGACAGAGACGTCACCGTGAGTCTGCTTGAGCCCCAATTTCGATTCTCTCTGGAACCTAAGCACTTCGTCGGAACGAAATCTTCGGTGACCGCCACTGGTACGCTCAGATTTGAGCAGATTCTGTTCGGCCCACCGCTTGACGGTTGCGTCACTGACTTTGCAGAGCCGCGCCACCTCTTTGGTTGTAAGGGACTTCGTTTCAGCCATTAAATCAATTCAGGGTCCACGAAAGTTCTTGTTCCGGGCTCCTCGGAAGGTTTGAAACCGCTCAGAGGATAATGACTCCCGAAACTAATATTTATCGAAAGAATATACCTCTTTCTTATTTCCCACAATACCAAACCGCTCAAATTCGGTAAACTATGCCAATTGAACTCGCTCAAAGCGAACGCAACAAGAGCAGTGAATTTGAGTCAATTATTTCGCGAAATTGAGATGGATTTAGGAATCGCAGTTTTACTCAGCCAGGCACTGACCACATTTTTTTTGACCGGCGTGATTTTTGTCACGCAGGTCACGCAGTACCCATCGTTCGCTGATTTCAATCCGAAAACATTCCAGAAAGCGCATGATGCGTATCGAATAAGAGTCTCGTGGGTGGTGATGGTCCCGATGCTCATCGAGGCCGCAGGCGCTGTCGCCTTAGTGGTTATTACTCCAAGTTATACCGATATCGTCAGTCGCTGGTTGGGACTCTTTTTCCTAGCGACCGCCTGGCTATCAACTTTCTTATTTCAGGTGCCACTCCATGAAAGACTTTCGCAGGGGTTTGATCATCATGCGATTAGGTCCTTGGTCTCGACGAACTGGCTCCGAACATTTGCGTGGTTCGTGCGCTCTCTAATCGTAATGGTTTGGCTCGCAAGATCGCTCGAGGCCTGAGTTTTTGTCCAATCGTTACGTTCGGTTAAAATTGGGATTAAGGAATAATCACAAAAATGAAAGTCGCAATCGGTTCCGACCATGCGGGATACGCCGCAAAAGAAAAAATCAAGCAGCTTTTAAAGAATCTCGGAATTGAATTCACCGACCTCGGTACCGATTCGGACTCCTCTGTCGATTACCCGGACTTCGGTGCGGCCGTCGGCAGAGAGGTCGCAGCGGGGAGGGCGTCCTCGGGTATCGTCGTTTGTGGATCGGGCATCGGCATCGCCATCGCGGCCAACAAGGTCGATGGCATCCGCGCCGCACAGGCCTGGAACGAACTTACGGCGCGCCTCGCACGCGAACACAACGACGCGAATGTGCTGGCCATTGGAGCGAGGGTTCTTTCCGATTCTGAAATCGAAGCAATCGTGAAATCTTGGTTCTCCGCAAACTACGAGGGCGGGCGACATCAGATGAGAATCGATAAAATCACCGCAATCGAGGGGGACTCGTCGAAATGAGCGATCTTTTCACTGCAAAACTTTCCGCTGTTGATACGGACGTCGCGGGGGCGATCGAGAACTAGTCATCGCGACAATCAGGCGGTCTTGAATTGATAGCCTCGGAAAACTTCGTGTCTGAAGCGGTCCTTGAAGCGATGGGCTCCGTTTTCACGAATAAATATGCCGAGGGATATCCCGCCAAGCGCTATTACGGCGGATGTGAATTCGCGGATGTGGTGGAAAACCTCGCAATCAATCGGGCCAAGAAGATCTTCGGTGCGGAACATGCCAACGTACAGCCGCACTCCGGCGCCCAGGCGAACATGGCGGTGTTTCTCGCGACCCTTTCGCACGGAGACCGGATTCTCGGAATGAATCTCTCCCACGGCGGACATCTGACGCACGGCCATCCGATGAATTTTTCCGGAATCAATTTTGAGGTTGTCGATTACGGCGTCGATCGGGAGACCGAAAGAATCGATTACGATGAAATCGAACGTAAGGCGCAGGAGTCGAGACCGAAGATGATTATCTGCGGAGCATCAGCCTACCCGAGGATTATAGATTTCGAAAGAATCGGCCGAATCGCCCAGTCAGTAGGCGCGCTTGCGATGGCGGACATTGCTCATATCGCAGGTCTTGTCGCAGCAGGACTCCATCCGAGCCCGGTGCCGCATTGTGATTTTGTTACCACCACGACCCACAAGACCTTGAGAGGCCCGCGAGGCGGCCTCATCCTCTGCCGCGAGTCATCCGCCAAGGACATAGACAAAGCTGTGTTCCCTGGGATTCAGGGAGGTCCTCTCGTTCATATAATCGCCGCCAAAGCGGTTGCCTTCGGCGAGGCTCTGAGGCCCGATTTCATCTCTTATCAGAAGCAGGTTTTGAAAAACGCAGCCAAGCTTGCCGAGACACTTATTTCAGAGGGGCTAAGAATCGTCTCAGGCGGAACCGACAACCATTTAATGCTTGTTGATGTTTTTGCCGATGGAAAAGGCATCACGGGCAAGGTTGCGGAGAAGGCACTTGATGAAGTGCACATCACCGTCAACAAGAACACGATTCCTTTCGACACGAATTCACCCTTTGTCGCTTCGGGCATAAGGCTTGGAACTCCCGCACTCACCACCCGGGGCATGAAAGAAGGGGAAATGGAAGAAATAGGCCGACTGATTGCAACAGTCGTCAGGGACTCCGATTCCGACACGGTCAAGGCGAAAGTGAAGGCGAGGGTTACCGAGCTGACAGGCGCATTTCCGCTTTATGCCCATCGTAATTGCGACGGCATCATTTCCTGATCGTTTTCAGCACCCTTTAATCATGCGAAAGCCCCTGCAACCCCTTTTCTGTGCCCTTGTGCTTGCCCTGATGGTTGCATGCTCCTGGTCAGTCGATGTTTTTGCTCAATCGGTTGAGGCGACACCTGAAGGAACGAAATTCCACAGTGACGGTTGCTCTTGGTTTCCCGACGGAGATTACGCGGACTGCTGTGTCGAGCACGACCGCTCTTACTTTTTCGGCGGGACAGCAAGGCAGCGCAGTCACGCCGACGCTCTCCTCTACCGCTGTGTGGCATCGAAGGGAAGATTTGAGAAGCGGATCATTGCTCCGATGATGTGGGTCGGTGTGAGAGTCGGTGGAATGGGTTGGCTCCCAACTCCTTTCCGATGGGGGTACGGAAAAAAATACGGAGTCCGTGACTCTGGAAGAGCTTCGGATGCAGCTACGAGGCCAGAGGGAAGAAAATAAAATGAGCAACCTTTCAGACATCGGATTCCATGCTAAGGGCGACGAGGGCATCAACGAGATGATCATGAGCGTCCTCGATTCAGCTAAAGAAATCAGATGCGACGGTGGGTTCTACCTCAGATTTTCCGACAGCTCGGGAGCGGAACTCTTCCTCCAGGGCAACGCCTCGCACGAGATGATCGGATTTAATCCCCACTTTTCAGGTAAGAGCCGACGCAAGGTGGCCCTTTTGCACACCATTGTGAGGGACACCTCAGAGCTTGATGGAGCCTTTCATGCCGTCGCTAATCCCGATTCTTCGAGGCCTGAGACAGGAGAGTTTGAATTTGTCTTCGACGTTCCTGATTTCAGACTCGCGAAGGTCGGGGACATGCCCCATCTTGCGGAGATTGAGCTGACCGCTTTCGGTTCGAATGATTTCAAGCTCTTCGACTCGGGCGAGTCACTCGCCGCAGCTGGTGGAGGTTGGTCCGAAAAGTCATTCGTCCCTCCTGGTCTTGCTGAACTTCTTTCGGATCCGAATGTGAATCTTTCAATGCTCCGTCCGATTGCGAAGATTTCCGGCATCGTGGTCGAACATGAGGTTAGGAAAAATTCAGTAAGTGGCAATGAATTCAATTGGCTACTTGTGGAAACTGTCGGTGGGTGCGTTGATGTAGTGATCGATCCGGTATATGTGCCAGAACAGCCACGAGTTGGTCAGGTGGCAGCTGGACATTTCTGGCTCTCGGGTCGCTTCCTCTGAAACGCTGTTGGAAACTAAAGAAAAGAAAAGCCGCTGATGGTCAGCGGCTTTTTCAATTGTTGTCGGCGCAATCAGGCCCTCAGCTTTTCGTCATGTTCGATGGCCTCGAGGGTCCATCTGGCATCGTCGTTCTCGTATTCGACGGCCTGCAGCTCTATTGCCTCTTTCGCGATGTCGTAATAGATTGGATCGGTTAATAGACCCAACAGGGCCGGCAGGGGCATCGTGGCCAATGTCTCGCTTGCGACCGCACGTATTTGCGCTGGTACATCCTGGCGAATGATTTCAGCGATTTCGGGAGCCGGAAAGCGTTCACCAAGAATGTCCGCAAGTCGGTCGAAGAGTCTGAAGTCGGCTCTTTCAAGCGCGCGCATCGCAAGTTGAATGAACGCTTCAGCGGAACGAGTCCGCTGCTCCAGAACCGCCGCGCACGCATCGGACAGCATGTTGATTTCTCGCAGCTTATCGGAGTTGTGCGTCGCCGATGCGTCCCTCGATTGCTCGTCGAGTGCGGAGAGCAGACGCCCAAGTTCCCAATCTGATTGAGTGTCGTATGTTGCTTTGTGAGGCTGCGAGGTTTGATGTTCGGAGAACTCTTTCAAGGCTCCGACGATCATCTGCTTTGTGGCGGGTCTAAGTCCTTGCCAGACGCTTTCGACCCTGATTCCGAGGTCTTTGATCATCCTGAAACGGTAGTGTGAGGTTGGTGCTGTTGGATGTCAAGCGGGTCCAAGACGGCCTTCGCTTTGGTTCATGTCCTCAGCCGGTCTTCCATCTCAGCCATGGCCGCCTCACGTGACTCCTCCTCGTCCTCATCGGAAAAGACCTCGCAGAGCGCAAAGGCTTCGGAGCTAAGTCGCCTTAGTTCCCACGTGTCGTCGCCAGGTTTGGAAGATCTTGAGAACCAGGCTGCATCAATATCGGAATTTCTGAGCTCAACTCGGCCGAAGACCTCTTCATGCCGCCCTTTGAGCCTTTCTGCAAGCCCCTCGGATAGTAAAACACGGCGGAGAATCCAGCCGTGTTTCCTGTAAAGAGAGACTATTTCAGTAACTGTCTTGCTATCGACCATTGTTTCAGTGGGTCGGAATCTTGACGGGCTTTACATTCGTATTGAGTGTCGGATTCGGTCCCTTTTGAATCGTGCCTGCCTTCGGATCGATCTTTATGATCTTCGCGGAGTTGAAGTCGACCGTCGGAATGTTGGGTGATCCAGGCATCATATTGTTACCACCCTCACGCTCAATCACCGATCGCGGTTTTCCGGGCTCCTTCCAGCTGCCGGCGAAAACGTCCCCGACCGCGAGCTTCCATCCACCGTTTTCCATTACGAATGGAGCGAGCTCCCATCTTTTGCCACGTTCGCTATAAACCTCGATTGAGGCGAATCCATCGAGAATCTGCTCATCGCGTATTGCGGGCATCTTTTCGCCCATCGTCGATTCCAAGAAGCCGTTCTTAACGACTTCACCGAAGGGCCTGCCCTGACCGCTCGAATTCGCCTCCGCGAATTTGATGGTCGCCTCTGAGAGCATTGCCCTTATCTTTTCCGAATCCTTACTCTTCACTGCCGAGAAAAGCATCCTGTAGGCTTCGGTCGGGGTATTTGCGACGCCGACTGGAAGCTGCCCCGATTCGGCAGAAGCGTTAGAGCTCGTGCAGCCACCCATTAGGGAAACCAGGAAAACGAGGGAAATAAGTAGAAAATAGCCTTTGAAATTCTTCATTTTGGGACCTCTGAAATCGATTTGTGAAGTATAAGGACGTGCATCTGTAAAAATCAATGTGCTTGAATAGATGCCTGCAGAGTCCAAAACGATTGTATTAGACGTAAATGAAGGCACTCAGATTAAACAAAGGCACCTTGGAGCTCGCAGAGATTCCTTTACCGCCCACCGGTCCAGAAGCACTTATCAAAGTGACTAAGGCCGGGATATGCGGGACCGATCTCGAGCTTGTGCGCGGCTATGCCGATTTTTCGGGAGTCACCGGACACGAGTTTGTCGGCATCGTGATGCAATCACCCGAAGACCCAAGCCTTGTTGGAAGGCGGGTGGTGGGTGAAATCAATATTGGCTGTGGCCGATGTACAGTCTGCATCTCTGGGGATTCGCGTCACTGCACTGCCCGCTCGGTGCTTGGGATTGTCAGTTGCGACGGTGCTCATGCGGAGTATCTGAGGCTGCCGTCCAGAAATCTGCATCTTGTACCTGATGGAGTCTCTGACGATCAGGCGGTCTTCACTGAGCCGCTGGCGGCGGCGATTGCGGCAGCGGATCGGACCGAGATCTCGCCTGAGACGGAGATAGCTGTCATCGGGGATGGAAAATTGGGTTTGCTTTGTGCGATGACGATGGCACAACGCTCGGACAAGGTTGTTCTCATCGGCAAACATCACGAAAAGATGTCAACAATTGAATCACTTGGAATTTCATCGATCCATGTTGATGAGAAGAATAAGTTTCTGAAACATTTCGATGTTGTTGTCGAGGCGAGTGGCTCTCAGAGTGGTTTTGTGACCGCGCTCGATATTGTTCGTCCCAAAGGTTCGATTGTTTTGAAATCTACATTCCATGGAATGATGCAATGGAACGCATCTCGAACGGTGGTCGATGAGATATCAATCATCGGCTCCCGATGCGGAAGATTCGCTCCCGCACTTGCGATGTTAGAAGTTGGAGCTATTCCCGTAGAGCGCCTGATTGCTGCACGCTATCCGCTTGAGCGCGGCGTTGAGGCGTTTAGCCATGCGTCAGGCAGAGGAGTGCTCAAGGTGCTCCTTGAGGTCTCTTGAGCACCGTGCAGACAAGCCCTCACGACCC
>CAXRBW010000072.1:0-4704 GCA_964228775.1 Pyrinomonadaceae bacterium
AAAAAGTAATACATTGAACCGATTACAATTTTATCTAATATCGAGCAACTTTTAGGACCGAGAAGTTACCCTACCGATTATCCTAGCATCATCAAGCATTTCAATTATTTTTTCTGCATCACTTGGACTCAGTGCAATCAGAAGCCCGCCTGCCGTCTGGGGGTCAAAAAGGAGGCTTTGCATGGTTGATGAAACCGAGGAGGCAAACTTTATTTCGTCACCGATGTAGGTGCGATTGTTGCGGTCGCCACGCGTCAACATCTTTTGCTCAATAAGATCAAAGACGCTCGGTAGAGTCGGAACGCTGGAGGATTCTATCTCTAGTGTTTTTCCGCTCGCTTTTGCCATTTCAAATGAATGACCGAGCAGGCCAAACCCTGTTATATCGGTGCAGGCACTGGTGTCCAAACCTGTCATCATCTGAGAAGCAATCCTTGCCGAAGTAGTCTGAGCCTTTAGCGAGGCAGTGATTGCCTCAGCTGGAGCCTTTCCAAATTTAATTCCTGTGCTGATCACACCTGTTCCGAGGGGCTTTGTAAGAACAAGCAGATCCCCTTCGCGAGCAGTGGAGTTCTTCACCACACGACCAGGATGAATAGTCCCGGTGATCGCATATCCAAACTTGATCTCCTTGTCATCTATGGAATGCCCGCCGATTACCGTGACACCTTCTTCATTCAGTGCGGCTTGACCGGCGGCGAGAATTTCACGCAAAACATCGAAGTCCCCTGATTGGGGAAATCCGACTATTGAAAGAGCGGTGACTGGTACTCCGCCCATCGCATATACATCGTTCAGCGCGTTTACTGCAGCAACCCGACCATATGTGAAGGGGTCATCACAGACCGGTGTAAAGAAGTCGACTGTTTGAACGAGTGCGAGTTCGTCTGAAAGACGCACGACGCCCGCATCGTCGGCGGTGTCAAAACCGACAATGACATCTTTGTTCTCCTGCTTGGGTAATTTGCCCAAAACTTGGGCAAGATCGCCTGGGGCGAGTTTGGCCACTCAACCCGCGCAAGAAACCATTTCTGTCAGTCTTTTCATTTCGGTCATTTCTACTTCTTTCCAAGAATCAAATTGTAAAGCCGGTCAAGATCGTCCATACCGTAGAATTCAATCTCTATTCTTCCACTCTTATTCTTGCCATCGGCGACTATTTGAACGTTGGTTCCGAGATGTCTTCTGAGCTTAGTCTCTGCCAATTTCACATTCGGATCGGCGGAATTTTTCTTTTTCCGTTCGCCGCCAAGAGGAGCACTAGAACCGGACTTCACGGCCCGTTCTGCTTCACGAACAGAGATACCATCCTCAACGATTCGCTTTGCAACTGCTTTCTGTATGGAGGTGTCGTCGGTTAGAAGAAGCGCGCGGGCATGGCCTGCGGAAAGTTTTTCTTCTTCGATTAACTTTTGAATGTCGCTTGGTAGTTTCAGGAAGCGAAGAAAGGTGGCAATTATCGCGCGACTCTTTCCGATTCTCTCAGACAAGATTTCTTGAGTGAGTCCGAACGAAGTAGTCAACTTCTTAAATGCTTTAGCTTCCTCAATCGGATTGAGTTCCTGACGTTGGATGTTTTCAACCAAGGCGATTTCTAGAATCTTGTCGTCCGATACATCTTTTATAACTACCGGGATTTTTTTCAGATTCGCTTTTTGTGCGGCCCGCCATCGACGTTCACCCGCGACGATTTCAAAACCCTGATTTTTTTTCCTGACGACTATCGGCTGAACAATGCCATTGGCTCTGATTGAGGCGGCTAAATCGTTCAAGGCCTCGTCTGAAAACCTAGTTCTCGGTTGATCGGGGTTCGGCTGAATTCGGTCGATTTCCAATTCAGTCAATTGTTCAGAAATCGGGGAGCTTGAACGTGGTTTGAAACCTTCGTCGCTTCCACCGATAAGGGCACTCAAGCCGCGGCCCAAAACTTGTCTACTCATGACTTAAAATCTCCTTTGCCAATTGAATGTATGACTCTGCTCCTCGTGACCGTATGTCATAGAGAATAATAGGTTTACCGTAGCTGGGTGCCTCTGCCAAACGGACATTTCTAGGTATCACTGACTTCAAAACCTGGGCGCCGTAGAAGTCTCTCAGATCCTGCGCAACGGCGGCTGATAATTTTGTTCTGTCATCAAACATCGTCAGCAGTAGACCTTCAATTGAAAGTTGTGTGTTCAACCCTCGGCGGACGCGTGCGAGGGTATCAAATAATTCAGTGACGCCTTCGAGTGCGAAGTATTCACATTGAATCGGAACAAGAAGTGAGTCGGCGGCTGTAAGACCGTTAAGTGTCAGCAATCCGAGTGATGGTGGACAGTCAATTATTATGTATTCAAAGAATTCTCTTGCTGGCTCAATAACTGTTTTTAGCCTGTATTCACGGCGTTCTAGCTCAACCAATTCAACCTCTGCACCGGCAAGGTTTTTGTCTGCCGGGAGCACCCATAACTTGGGCAGTTCTGTCGGAAGCACGATATTTTCAAGCTTCTCGTTTGAGATTAAGAGGTTATAGATGGTCTTTCTTCCTACCGCCCTAGGAATCCCAGCTCCGGATGTCGCGTTTCCTTGTGGATCGAAATCGACGAGAAGTACCTGTTTACCCTGAACAGAGAGTGCGGCAGCCAGATTTACGGCCGTCGTTGTCTTACCTACTCCGCCTTTTTGATTGGCGATTGCAATAATTCGTGCCATTTGGTTAAGAAATGCGTCGGGACTCTAAACTAACACAGCCAGAGTGGTGAATTGAAGCTTGCGGGATGGAATTGTGGCACGTGCCACGTTTTAAATTGACCGAGGCTCAGTGGCACGTGCCACATCTTGGATTTATGCGGAAGAATTGGCCTTTTTCGAGGTCAAATGCACTAAAACAGTTGCGGCGGCAGCGGGGGTGAGACCGGGAATCCTGCGAATTTGCCCAAAATTTGTGGGTCGGGATCTTTCAAGGCGCTCGACCATTTCATGAGAGAGACCGCTGATTTGGTTGAACGAATATCCCTCTGGAACCTTCAGCGTGTCGTGCTGGAAGACTCTATTTGAAAGACTACGCTGATTTTCAACGTATCCACTGTAAAGACTATCCGCAAATGCAGTTTCAAAGTCCGAATCCTTGAAACTCGAGGAAATATTGTCTGGTATAAGGCGGCGGATAAGTCCGAGGGTCACGCCCTGTCTCATTGAAAGCTGGGAAAGGGTGAAGGAATCGCCGAGGTCCGTGCCCAAAACATCCGCTACTGTGGCATATTCCACGTCGGATCTTTTGAATCTTGTTTGATCCAATAGATTTCTTAGGCTCGCCAATCGGTCTCGTTTTGCGGAGAAATTACCCCAATCAGCCTGATCTACCAAACCGATTTCCCGACCCAGTGGTCGGAGGCGCTGATCAGCATTGTCATGTCTAAGTAGTAAACGCGCTTCTGCCCTTGAGGTAAAAAGCCTATACGGTTCATCGACGCCGTGATTTAAGAGGTCATCGATCAAGACGCCGATATAGGCCTCATCTCTTTGGAGGACCATTTCTTTGCGGCCTGAAACCATCAAAGCCGCATTGATACCTGCCATCAAACCCTGACAGGCTGCTTCCTCGTAACCTGTGGTGCCATTTATCTGACCGGCAAGAAACAGGCCTTTCATGAGAGAGGTCTCTAGTGAGGGCTTAAGCCCCCGTGGGTCGATGAAGTCGTATTCGATTGCATAACCAGGGCGGATTATTTTTACCTCTTCAAATCCTCGGATCATTCTCAACAGATCCTGTTGGAGTTCGCCCGGCAACGAGGTTGAAAACCCGTTTAAGTAGACTTCATTGGTGTTGTGGCCCTCAGGTTCCAAAAAGAGCTGGTGACGGTCTTTTTCTGCAAACTTTACAACCTTGTCTTCAATCGAGGGACAGTAACGCGGTCCGATGCCTGTAATTTTTCCTGAATAAAGAGGGGATTCGTGGAGATTATTTCGAATCGCTTCATGAACAGTGTTGGAGGTGTACCCAATAAAACAATCGAGCTGTGGTTGCTCAATCTTCTCAGTCGAAAACGAAAATGCCACCGGGTTCTCATCTGCGGGTTGCCGCTCAAATGCGTCCCAATCGATTGTTCTGCCATCAATTCTCGGAGGTGTTCCCGTCTTCAGACGACCGACTGTAAATCTATGATTCTTAAGGCTTTGTGCTAATTCAATCGATGCGGGCTCACCTGCCCGACCTGCTGAAAATGTTTGTCGCCCAGTGTGGATGGTGCCATTCAAAAATGTTCCTGTTGCGACAATCACGGCCTTTGCCCCCAAGCGACGTGAGTCTTGAAGTTCAATTCCGATTACCGAGCCCTTATCGGCGAGAAGTTCTGTGACGACTCCTTGTCTGAGGTGAAGGTTGGGGGTGGCCTCTAACACTCGCCTCATTTCAACGCGATAAAGGCTCCTGTCGGCCTGGGCCCGTGGCGACTGTACAGCGGGTCCTCGGGACCTGTTGAGGAGCCTGAAGTGAACACCAGTCCGATCAATGACTTTACCCAGGATGCCGCCGAGTGCATCGATCTCACGCACAACATGTCCCTTAGCAATTCCTCCAATCGCCGGATTGCAGGACATCTGGCCTATGAGGTCTAGGTTGATTGTGACTAGCGCGGTCTCGGCACCAAGGCGCGCAGACGCAGAGGCTGCTTCGCAGCCAGCATGGCCGGCGCCGATCACAATGACATCGAATTGTTCGTC
>CAXRBW010000073.1:0-2713 GCA_964228775.1 Pyrinomonadaceae bacterium
TATGCGCTGCTCGGAGACAAGGACCGTGCATTCAAATGGCTGAGTCGTGCTATCGAATTGGGCAATACCAATGAGCCGTGGTTCAAGAGAGACAAGAGTCTTGAGGGCATCCGTGGGGATGAAAGGTTCGGAGCGCTGCTAGATAAGATGGTTCAGTCCTTTTGATCTGCAATCATTGCTTCTACTTTTCTCTTTAAGACAGACTCAAAGTGTCTTGCGTCCGCCAATTCCTCTAGAGACATTTCTCGAAGGCTGGTTTCAATTCTCTTGCGATAGTCCGAAACCAAGGAATCCGATATTCCTAACTGATCTGCAATCTCACCCTGCGTCCTTCCCTGCCGTGATAGATAGTAATGCCACAGGATTGAAATCATGCGGTTGTACTGGCGAATCTTTCCACGTGCAGCTTGCTTGATCTTGCCGAGAAAGGTATCGACAGAGCCTTGCAGCGCAAGAACACCGTCCGTTGTTAGCAGTGCGGCCTCGGGATTGGCACGGAGGTCTTCGATGAGTGCCTCATTCAGCCTGCCGTTCGGATCTGCACCCCCCATCGAGACGATTGAGGCATCGATGATTGAGAGCCGTGAAAGCACCGCCGCTCTCAAAGTCTTTACATCCATGAATGAGTCGGCGGCGATGAAGACTTCCTTAATAAGGTCCCTTAGATCGGGATTCGATATCACTATTTGCACGTCAGCCGATCTTCCCGCAATCCTTAGGTCCCTAGATCGTATTGCGACCGTTCTGACTCGTTCGAGAATTTCTTCATACTGTCTCAGTGGTTTATCGGAACTCCATTCATTGAGACCGAAGATTCGAAGACTTAGACGACTTCGCCTCTCGGCAGATTTCTCGACAAAGCCGGTGTCATCCTGCAACAGAACTGAAATGCGGCGGGATAGCCGAAAGCTTTCCGGAAAGCGCTTGCGTATATCGGAGGTGAGTATGTTGGAAAGTTCTAACCCTCCTATCTCTGCATCAATCTGCTCATTAGTGAGACCGCTCTCAAGATAGTGCTGAAAGCGATTCTTTGTAAGCAATCTCAAAAACAGCTCTTGTGTGAGATCGGCGCGGCTGAGGGTGCCTGCATCGGAAAGATTCCGAACTAGAGGATGCTTTCGAACAACATCGGAGAGGGCGGACCAGATCGATGAGGCATCGCCGTTGCGACAGAACGCGCGCCAATCCGCTGGATAACCGCACACGCGTGCGGCGCCTCGGCCTCCTTTTTTTGAGTTCCTCTTCATCAGCGGTTTGGTATTTCGAGCAATATCCAAAGAGAATATGGGTTTTTCGAGAGAAAATCAACATTGTTTAATTTTTATAAATATTCTTTAATCTTTTAAATCATTCCAAGAGATATATTTAGGAGGGCTGGAAAATCAGATTCGTTAATAAAAAGCCCCGACCGAAGTCGGGGCGCGGGTTCCGGAACTGTTCCAGAGAATCAGATTCCGCAGATTTCATCGATAGCCTCGGCGTACCTTTCGTCTATTACGCTCCGCTTTATTTTCAATGTGGGAGTCATCTCTCCCTTATCGATCGAAAATTCTCTCGGAAGCAGATATACACGCTTCACGCGTTCGAAATCACTCAGCTCACGAGTCAAGTCGATGCAGTCCTGCTGAACACGCTTCACAATATGAGCATTGGCACACATCTCTTCTCGAGTCTCGTTGATTGCAATCCCTTCGGATTCACACACCTGCTTCAGCGTATCCCAGTCTGGCACGATTAGTGCACCAACCTGCTTTCTTCCATTCCCGACAACAACGGCCTGTGCAACGAGTGGCGATTGCTTCAAGAGGCTTTCGACTTGTAGCGGAGCAACGTACTTACCATTTGAAAGTTTGAAAAGGTCTTTGATGCGGTCGGTCACATAAAAATGACCGTCTTCATCTGTATAGCCGACGTCGCCCGTGTGATACCACCCCTCCGCATCAATGACCTTAGCGGTCTCTTCGGGCTTGTTGTAGTAGCCAATCATGACATTGGGGCCGCGCACTAGAATCTCTTGATCTTTGTCGGCTACTTTCATCTCGATTCCATGGAATGGAACGCCAATTGAGCCAATTTTATTGTCCTCAGGACGGTTTGCCGAGGTGATGCATCCTTCGGTCATTCCGTAACCTTGGAGTATTGGAATTCCAGCAGCCCAAAAAGCATAGGAGAGCTTCTTTGAGAGCGGAGCTCCTCCTGAAACGAAAAACCTGAGTGAACCTCCAACACCTGCCCGCCACTTTGAGAAGATCAGTTTACTGGCGACGGCCTGTTTTGTGGCGAGTGACTTAGAGACTGGGATTTTCTTGTCGACACATTCCCAATACTCCTGTCCGACCTCGAGCGCCCAATTGAACAGTTTCGTCTTCAGACCGCCAGCTGCACGGCCCTTCTTCACAATTTTGTGATAGACCTGCTCGAACAGTCTCGGCACAGCTGTCATGATGGTCGGACGTACTTCTTGAAGATGGGTGGCGAGTTGATCAAAGGCGGCACAATAATTGATCGAGACACCGTTGCAGCAAAGTACGTAAAAGACAGTTCGCTCGAAAATATGAGATAAGGGTAGAACGCACAAAGATCGGTCACGGGCTTCGATGGGCAATCCCTTCGAGATGGATTTGATGTTTGAAACGAAATTTCTATGCGTGAGCATCACACCTTTCGGTTCCCCAGTGGTACCCGACGTGTAAATAACAGTCGCAAGGTCATC
>CAXRBW010000074.1:0-3619 GCA_964228775.1 Pyrinomonadaceae bacterium
TGGTTATCCGAATATCACGGTGCCGTGCGGCTTCCTGACTGCGCTGCCGATCGGCATCTCATTCTGGGGACGCGCCTTCAGCGAGCCGGTGCTTATTGAAATCGCCTTCAGCTATGAACAGGCGACAAAGGCGAGGAGAAAGCCGGAATTCCTTCCGACGTATGCGTAGGAAATGAGGGGGTGATCTTGGCTGGTCGACCGTTTACGGCCGCTCCTGTCCTCGGTCACCCTCTTCCTGCCAATTTCAGACGAGCAATCAGTTCAACCTTCACCGGCCCGCACTTTGTGTCTTCTTCTTTCCAACCGTGGGCGATGGCTTTGGAGTCTGTTTTGGGATCTGCTTCGGAGTAGGCGTCGGAGTCGGGCGAGGCTCTTCTCGTTCCTGCTCTGGCGAAGGGACTCCCGGGAACGGCATTGTTCCCGCGATGAAATATTCGATGCGACGGAATTCGGGCGGAACGCCAGATGTATCGGGCTCACTGGCGGTTGCCGTTCTCTCATTATCGAGTTCCGTATCGTCTGGTGTGGTAGCGACTTCGCGAATCTCCCTTATGAGTCTGCCGGTTCGAATATCGACCTCACCCCTTCTGATTCCGTCTGGCATCTTCCAGTCACCGTTCCAGTCGGGATGAATTGCGAGAGCCTGCTTCATGAACTCCGCCCAAATTGGCATTGCCGATTCCGCGCCGGTCAAACCAAGATCAGTATTATCGTCGAATCCGACGTAAACAACTGTCACAAGTTCAGGCGTGAACCCAGCGAACCATCCATCCCGAGAGGTTCCCGTCTTTCCCGCAATTGCACTCTTTCCCGGGATGTTTTGAAGTCCGTATGACGCAAGGCCCGCGGCGGTTCCGCGATTGACGACGTCCTTCATGATCTCGTTCATGATGAACGAGACATCGGGACGCAGGACATTTTTTCTCGAAGTCGTCGGCTGCACGATGGTCTTCCCTTCACCATTGGTGATGCGTGTATAGGGGACTGGATCGGTTCGGTCACCGAGATTCGCGAAGACCGTGTAGGCCGTCGCAACCTGGAGCGGCGTTGCCTCGGCCGTGCCCAAGGCCATCGAAGGAAATGATTTTTTTACTTTTGGATATCCGGCCTTTGCCGCAAGCGACATCACCTTTTCAATATTAAGCTCCATCGCGAGGTCGACCGTGATGACATTCTTCGACTTCACCAGAGCGTCCCGAACGGTCATGTCCGAGTTGGTGAAGGTGTCGCCGTAGTTGTTCGGGGAGTATGTCTGGTCGCCGAAGGTGAAGACTTTTTTCTCATCCTTGAACACCGTCGCCGCAGTGATTGCGCGGGCATACGATTCATATGGAGAATTGATGGCCGCTGCATAGACGAACGGCTTGAACACCGAGCCCGGCTGACGTTCGGCGCTTGTCACTCGGTTGAATTGGTTATCGAGGAAATTACGCCCTCCGACCATCGCGACGATTTCGCCGGTACGCGGTCGTAATGAGATGAGCGCCGCATTCAGTTTTCCCGCTTTCTTGGGAAAACGTTTGCTTAACGCCTCGAGCCGTCTGTTGACGATTTCGTAGGCTTGCTGCTGCAGGTCCGGGTCAATGCCGGTGTAGATTCTGAGATGTTGCAGAGTCTCGGGGTCGTCGATGATGTCAGAGACCTCTTCAAGCGCATACTGGGTGAAGTAAGGAATCCCGCCCTCGTCACTCGACGGTGCACCGCGTCTCACATTGAGCGGCAGTCTTTTGAATTTGTCGACCTGCTCGATTGGAATGTCGCCGGTCTCGGCCATCGATTCGAGGACCTGGTTTCGGCGTTCAGTTGCTTTCTCGGGATATTTGAATGGGTTGTAGCGGTTCGGACTGCGGATGATTGCCGCAATGAACGCGCTCTCATCCAAGGTTAACTGTGTGACATCTTTTCCGAAATAGGCCTCTGCAGCAGCGCCGACTCCGTAGACGGAAGTGCCGGCCTGTTGACCGAGATAGATCTGGTTCGCATAGAGCGTGAAGATTTCCTCCTTAGAAAGTCTCGTCTCCACG
The DNA here is from genome assembly GCA_964228775.1 of Pyrinomonadaceae bacterium. Taxonomy (GTDB): domain Bacteria; phylum Acidobacteriota; class Blastocatellia; order Pyrinomonadales; family Pyrinomonadaceae; genus CAXRBW01. The sequence goes on from CAXRBW010000074.1 coordinate 2,025, forward strand.
ATGAACGCCATGAAAGCCTCTTTCACTTTGCGTTCGAGAGTCTGCTCATCGGAGAGCAGAAGATTCTTAACTAGCTGCTGAGTGATTGATGATCCGCCCTGGTTTGCAAGAGGCGAATTCGCACTATCGGGACTGTACCTGCGCCATAAAGCTCGCGCGATACCCCTGAAATTGACTCCCCAGTGGTCGAAGAACGACCTGTCCTCCGTCACGACGATGGCACGGATGAGAGGCTTGGGAAGATCACTGAAGCTAACCGCCTTACGCTTGCCATTACCTTCTCCCGCGAGAGAGCTGAGCAAACGGGGCTCGATAATTGCTGCGTCCACTTCCCTGTTTGCATCTCGGTCGATGATGCGTTCAATTGAATCTCCCGAGAATCTGACATCGAGGTTGTGGAACATGCGGACTCCGTCGATGACCGCAGTCGCACCCGGCTCGATTGTCACCGTACTAGAATCGGATGAAAACCTACTTCGCGAGGCATCGGCCTTATCAGTCTTTCTTACTGCCCCTGACGACTTCAGATACGAGATGAGTCCATCCCGCGACAGGCTCTGACCGCTACGTATCGTTTTTGGAGCTGAGTAGATGCCGGCGTTGGTCGTGAAGACCTCGCCGGAAAGCAGGCGCTCATCAATCCGGTGCGAGAAATCCACCCAATAATAGCCACCGATAATCAGTGCAAGAATAGCTACGATGACAGATGCCATGGCGGTGAATCGGTTGAAAACGAGTCCGAACATTCGACGAATCAAGCCCCTTCTCGGTGCTTCGGACGATCGTTCAGGACTGCGACGATTTTCGGCTCGCTCTGGCGTTTCCTTTTCTTCCAAGTTATTGGGCATTGTCGGGTTGTAATGTAAGATTTAGGCGGATTTCACAAACCGCCGAGGACTCCCGTCATTATAGCCCCTGAGGCCCCGAAAAGTTCTCAGGGCACCTGCTTTTTGATGCCGGACCGTCCACTCTTGGGTGCCCGGACACAGGGTCATAGGAATTTTGGGCAGGCGTGAGGCATCTCGGCATTTCGGGCGATATCAATGAAGATTTTAGTCACAGGCGGCAGTGGGTATCTCGGCAGATCGGTCCGGTCGTATTTTTCAGCCGATGATCTTTCGCGAACATCGGGTTGCGATGTCACGCGGCTCAATGATGCGCAGGCTGCCTACGACTATGACGTCGTCATCCATCTCGCTGCCGAAATGGACAAGAATCCCGATGCTTCTGAGCGCGTGTTCCTCACAAACATCGAGGGCACGGTCAATCTGCTTCAGTCGGTCAAGCCAGGTGCTACTTTCATCTTTGCATCAACGAAGGATGTTTATAACGGATTTGCAGACAACTACGATGAGGTGCCTGAGAGCTGCTCCACCTCATTCGCAGGTCACAGTCCGCTCGAATGGTCAAAGCTGATTGCCGAACGATACACCGAATATTACTCACATGCGCGCGGTTTCCGTTCATGCATCTTCCGACTCTCAACCGTCTATGCTGCATCTCAGCCCGGCACCGTCCCGAATTTCGTCGGACATTACGCGAACGCCATCAACACGGGTGAGCGATTGAGATTGCCAGGCGGCGGGCGACCGATC
>CAXRBW010000075.1:0-18196 GCA_964228775.1 Pyrinomonadaceae bacterium
TCTTCAAGTCTTGAGACAAACCGTCGCCGTCCTCCGACGATATGGGGTATTCCTGAGACCTCAAGGAATCGAAGGAGTCTTAACAGACCGTCCTTCCCCTCACTGACTGAAGCCGCTTGGTGAACGTCATCGATTATGACCATCACCCCTATTCCCGCCTCGGCGGCGCGGGCCGGAAGTGAGAAAAACGTTTCGATGTCAGAGTGATGATGCTTCCGAGCTTCGTCGCATGCTGCGCTCAGTGTCTCTAGCCAAGAGCGATCGGACGCGCTGGCAGACCTCAACGATTCATCGAATCCGAAATGCTGTTTGACGATTGAACCGTCCCGACGCCTCGCAGCGACGAACTGCCTAACAGATTCTCGAAGAAATCTTTCGGCGAGCTCAGAAAAATCGTGATCTTCCGCAAAGAACGTGAAATAAATTGGGATCGTGCCCGCCTCTTCTGAAAAAAGACGGTCGTATAGCTGTCGAAGAAGCTCTGTCGAGCCAGAGAAGGGCTCCGCGGATAAGACGAGACGGTTAGCTGGGCAGTCTAGTTCAGAGAAGCGGGTCAGGATGTCGAGCTCACTCTCCCGTCCAATGAACTCGGAAGAATCGATTCTCGACAATAGTCTTTGAACAGCAATATTCATTCTGACGATTTCAGATCCCCCGCTCTCCTTTGGAGATTCGAATTGCGTTTCGCCCGGCACCCTTCGCTGCATAGAGAGCGAAATCAGCTGCATCAATCAATTGGTCTGCAGACTTTATCTCATCACCGAAACCTGCAATCCCAATACTGACCGTCACTTTGCGATTTGGAAACTCAGTTGACTCGACCCGCGCTCTTATTCTCTCGGCTACGGTTAGGGTGACCTCTAGATTGGTCGACGGAAGCAGGATGGAAAATTCCTCACCGCCGTATCTGACTGCAACATCTGCTCCGCGAAGTGATTCCTTGAGACATCTGGCTACAATCTGCAGTGCCTTGTCACCCTCAGTGTGTCCGAAAGTGTCGTTGTAAGACTTGAAGTCATCGACGTCAATCATCATGAAGCTCATCGGATCGCCAGACCTGCGTGTGCGCTTAACCTCTTCCTCGAGTCTTTCCTTCAGGTAACGCCGATTGAGCAATCCCGTCAGTGGATCGGTCACGGAAAGCTGTTGGTATTCCCCCGCACGGCTAATCAACGTCGCCCGATCGATCAGCACTGAGAATTGCGGCACCAAGGCGGACAGTAATTCAAGGTCACGGCGCAGATACTGCGAGCCATCGACCCGGTCCGACATATTGAGAATTCCGACTCTAGATGCAGAAATCCGAAACGGGAGTGAAATGAAACTACGGGTCTTATATTTCCTCGCCGCAATTTCCGAGAGGCCGAGTTTTGCGATATCCGCCGTAACGATCGGCTCCTCGCTTTCCGCAACGCGACCCGCAATGCGAGAGCCTATGAAAGGATCTGTGCGTAGCAGTGCTGCATCAACGCCTATTGCGGCGGCAACAGTGAACTCACGAGAGGGCTCATCAAAAACGAGTAGCGACGCTCTTTCGGACTGCATCAACTCTGCCGAGATGCTCAAGATATCGGACCAGAACGCTTCTGAATCGAATTCATCCAAGCTACGGTTGAACTGCTCAACGGCACGAGCGAGACGCCCACGACGTTGAACCTCATCTCTCAATCTTAGAATTTCAATCTCGGTAGCTGCGGTCTGAGAGAACTTCGCGACACGTTTGATCAACATCGGGGAATGAAAACGGTCTGTTACTGCAACAATCCCTCGCATCTCACCACCAATCGTCATCGGAAACAGCGTCGCAACACTAGACTCACCGCGTGAATCTTGTATCGGCACCTCAAGCGCAGCAGTGTCTCGGACGGCATCGAACAGCCGGCGATCATTTGATTTGATTCGTAGACCTATCTCCTCGTCGCGGAAGTCTCCGGCGGTCATCAATGTCTCGAAGTGACCGTTGCGTCTTTCGAGCCAAGCGATGTTTTTAAGTCCGTAGTGATCTTTTAGAAACCCGATGATCGTCCGGCATGCGTCGAGATACGGGCTTTCAAAAAGCAGGCTGAGGAACGATTGCCAAACCCTCGAATCTGATTCGAATTCGGAGAGTTCGGGATTGATCGAGACAGCGACATCTTCTGGTGCAATTGCTTCGCCGGATTCGGGTCCTTCGCCTTCGGAGAATTCTATTGCGCCCACCTTTGCAAGGGCTCGGTCGAAATTCAATGAAGACCCTGAGACAAGCACATTCGCGAGTAAGCTCTCCTCAGGGATATCATTCCACTCTCCAGATAAAAGTCTGCTGGTCGCAGCATAGTATTTTTCCGCACTCCTGAAAGCGCGGCCAACAATCGCAACCAGTGGGCGGGCTGAGGTGTCAAGTGGGACGGCAACACAGGATAGTCCAACATGACATTCATAGCTGAATTCAGCGGAGTTCGATTGAGCAAGTTGAAAGGCGCGTCCGCAGAATTCTGCGCAACCTGCTCGGTGAACCCTTGAAGCCTGGAGGGACTCGCATATGGAGTTATTGTTGGCGACACCAACTGTCTGACCGTCAGAATCGACCAGTGCGACAGCAAGTCCGGTCTGATCGGCGACTTCTCCAATTCCCTTTTCTGCAATCCTATTCATCGAGTTCCACGACCTCCTTTCATGGAGGTCTTAATATCTCCGCAAAACTCCCTCAAAAGAGAGAAATTACCAATAAGTCTTCAATTCCAAAAATTACGAAAAAATCAGGCTATGGAAGGATTGGAACTGCTGATTCTCGAGCATGCCGCCCAATGATTGGGCCTGATTTCGGTCAGTTTCGGCTCCTCTGTACGGCATGATTCAAGGGCGAAAGAGCAGCGGCTACTGAATCTGCAGCCTCTCGAGGGCTTGGTAGGCGATGGCGTCTCGTCGGGAAGCATCGACTCGAACCTGCCCAAGGCTACTCCAGGGTCTAGTGAGGGGATTGCGGAAACCAAGGCCTGCGTGTAAGGCATCAGCGGATTTTCAAAAACAGATTGGGCATCGCCGAGCTCAACAATCTGCCCGAGATACATCACCGCAATCCTGTCCGCAATGATTCGGACCACACGCAGATCGTGAGATATGAAAAGCATTGTGAGATTGAGTTCGCTTCTCAATCGATCGAGTAGTTTTATTATCTGAGACTGGATTGAGACATCGAGTGCGGACACCGGCTCATCGGCCACGATGAACTCGGGTTTCGACGCAAGGGCCCTGGCGATAGCGATCCTTTGACGCTGACCACCTGAGAATTGATGGGGAAAAGACTTTTCCGACGCACTAGAAAGTCCGACAGATTCTAAAAGGACACGGACCCTCTCGGGAATTTCTTTTGCGGGCACTAACTTATGGGTACTGAGCGGCTCAGCTACGATTTCACCGACCGTCATCTTTGGATTCAGGCTCGCATAAGGATCCTGAAAAATCATTGACGTCGCCTGACGAAGGCTCCGAACGCCTCGATGATCCAAAGAGGCGACTTCTTGGTTCTTGAAATAAACTTCGCCAGATTCCTTTTTAACCAATGACAGGATTGCCTTGCCTAAGGTTGATTTCCCCGAGCCTGATTCACCTACCAGGCCGAGAATTTCGCCTTTGAGGATCTCAAGTGAGACGCCATCGACGGCAACGGTGGTTTTCGCATGCGCAAAAATACCTGATTGCTCTTTGAATGCGACGCGAAGGTCTCGAATTGAAATCAACTTTTCATTCATCGCTCAATGTTTCGACTGGTTCGACAGATATTCCTCTTTTGCAAAATGACATCTGGAATAATGACCCTCGGAGACCTGTTCAAGTTCGGGAAGTTCCTCACGACATGATTGCTCAGCCCTATTGCACCGCGGGGCAAACGCGCAACCATGTGTAACTACCGAAAAGTCTGCGGTGCCCGGAATCTGATACAGGTCTTCGATTCTCCCAACAGAGGGATCGGGAACAGATTTTAAGAGTGCTTTTGTATAGGGATTTGAAGGGGCGCGGAAAAGATCCGAAGTCTTTGCAATCTCAAGAATCCGTCCACCGTACATCACTGCGACACGGTCCGTCATCTGCGCAACGATACCCAGATCGTGTGTGACGAGCACGGTGCTCGTCTTGAATTTGGGATTCAGAGTGCGAATCAGATTCAGAATCTGCGCCTGGGTTGTCACATCAAGGGCCGTCGTCGGTTCATCTGCTAGAAGAAGAGTGGGCTCACAGGACAAAGCAATTGCAATCATGATTCGCTGGCGCATTCCACCTGAGAATTCATGAGGGTATGCATCGATTCGCTTCTCAGCATCGGGAATTCCAACTAGCTCAAGCATTCTGACCGCATGAAGACGTGCCTCATCGCGATTGAATCCCCGGTGCAGCATTGTCACTTCACATATTTGGGTTGAAATCGGAAGCAGTGGATGAAGCGCACTGAGTGGATCCTGAAAAATCATCGCAATCTTGCTTCCCCTGACTTTTCTGATTTCTTCGACTGACAACTTGGCGAGGTCTCTCCCTTCAAAAATCATCTTCCCGGAATCAATCGTCCCGGTTTCAGGCAACAATCCAAGAATCGAAAGTACCGTGACCGTTTTTCCACAACCAGACTCACCAACGATGCCGAGCGTCTCGCCCTCAAGCACCTCAAAAGAAACATCATTGACGACTTTCGTCGATCCGGTCGCCTGCTCGAAAGAGACGGTCAACCCAAGCACTTCCAAAATTGTCTTTGTGGTAACGTCGCTCATCGTCAACTCTTACTGCTCTTTGGATCAAAGGCATCTCTCAGTCCGTCGCCAATAAGATTAAGCGCAACGAGCGTCATGCCCATCACTAAACCAGGAAATACGAGCTGCCATGGATATACCGCGATGTTTTTAATTCCGTCGGCCGCCAAAGATCCCCAGCTCGAGTACGGTGCCTGCACACCGAGGCCCAGGAAGGAAAGAAATGCCTCCGCCAACATGACCGACGGTATCGTGAGGGTCGCATAAACGATTACAGGACCCGATATGTTTGGGATGAGATGGCGGAAAACTATTCCAAATGTTGAAACCCCTATTGATCTTGCGGCAAGTATGAACTCTTCATTCTTGAGACTTAGCACCTGCCCCCTCACAATCCTCGCCATAGTCAGCCACGAGACAGAACCAAGTGCGACAAATAGGAAAAATATCTGGAATAGACCGGATGAAGTTGAAATCGGACTGGCTCCAGCGAGTGACATTAGAGCATTTGTCAGGAAGACAAATGCTTCAGTCACTTGCTTGACCGCATCAGGTGCATTATTTCCGCCGAAAAGACTCATCATTACGACGACTATCAGCAGATATGGGATTGCAAACAGCATATCCACAATCCTCATCATCACTCCATCGATTCGACCGCCGAAGAAACCCGCAGTTGCACCATATGCAACGCCAATAAGGAGAGAGATTACCGACGCAAAGATTCCTACAAGAATCGAAATACGACCTCCTTCAAAAACCCTCAGAAAAAGATCGCGACCGAGATCGTCGGTACCCATCGGGTGCGTTAATGAAGGTGGAAAGGATCTGACGAGCGCGCCATTTTCCACTGAGCTCGGAATGTAATCGGATGAAATCCCTGTCAACCATCCGAATACAGCCGGTCCAATGGCGGACAGTACGATGACGATTGCCAGAATCCAAGATCCGAAAACTGCCGGGCGGTTTCGCTTGAATCGGGACCAAATACCATATCGCGGCGTGAGTCCCGAGGCTTCTGTTCCGTTTGTGTTTGTTTTGGAGCTCATCTTTCTCCGAATCTTATCCGTGGATCGATAAGCGCATAGACAACATCAACAACAAGATTGCAAACCAGAATTAGAATCGATACGAAGGCAACGATGCCGAGGGTCAGCGGCTCATCTCGGTTGAGAACTGACTGCACAAAAATATTTCCCAAACCTGGGATTGCAAAAATCCGCTCACTCACGACTGAGCCCGCCAGCAACCCAGCGATAGCGGGACCTGAAAATGAGACGACGGGCAGAATTCCAGCCTTCAAGGCGTGACCGACCACCACGCGAGCTTCACTGAGTCCCGTCGCTCGTGCAGTTCTGACATAGTCGGATTTGAGTACTTCGATCAGACCAGTTCTAGTCAATCTCGCAATGTAAGCCAGGTACACCGCAGAAAGACTCAGGACCGGAAGGACCAAATGTTCCATGCCACCCCATCTCGCAGGCGGTAACCAATACAGGCCGAACGAGAACGCCAGAACAAGTACCGGGGCAAGTACGAATGTCGGCACAGAAATGCCGATCATGCTCAGTGACATCAGATAGCGGGCGACTCGAGAGTCTTTCCTTGTTGCCGCAACGGCGCCGAGTGACACACCACCCACGAGTGCTATCAAAAAGGCCAGCAAGCCGATAACGGCCGAGTAAGGAAGATGTCTTGACAGAATCTCGTTGACAGACTGCCCCTCGTACTTCAACGAATATCCAAAGTCGAAACACCTCAATGTCCGAGATCTGATTGCAATCTTCAGACCTGCGCCTTCTGAATCGTCTGAGTCGGAGAACCGGCAAGTCATGTTGCCGAGCATCATCAAATATTGCTCGACAAGTGACGATTCTAGTCCGTATTTTTTCTTGATGTTCTCCTTGATTGCAGCTGGTAGTTTCTTTTCAGATAGGTAAAAGTTTCCGGGAGCAATGCGAATCAAACCCCAGGTCACGCTAACCACTAATAGGGACATCGGGATAATCGTTGCGAGGCGCTTAAAAATGTAGACCTTCATCTTTTCACCCGCGCTCCTGAGACATCGGCTACCGAGCTCTTGGTTTTCATCAATCGGTCCAAATTTTCATCCACGAAATCGTCGCGGCGGTCCATTATTTTGGCGACATTGGAGTCCCACTTTTCGGAATTACGCTCGATATATACGAATTTCCAAGTGTGTAGGGTGCCGGGATTTGGATAGAGTCCTTTTACAAAAGGCTTCTTCATCCAATTTGTTGCAGCAGTCTGAACGGGCAGCACCGGCTGATCGAGCAGCATTAGAAACTCCGCCCGCGCAAGAAGCGCGAAGCGCGCCTCAGGATTCCTCTCTTCGTTTGCCCTGTCGAGCAGATTGTCGAATTCGCTATTACTCCAACCCGTGGCACTTTCATTGTCCTTGCCGTAAAGAATTTTCAAAAATGCGAGTGGGTCCAGATAATCCCCCGCCCAACCGCCTCTCGCGATACCCGAGTAATCCAGATTTGTCCTCGACTGCAAGAAGGCTTTGAACTCCTGATTTCGAAGCGGCACTGTGATGCCTAGATTCTGCTTCCATTGGGCCTGCACATATTCCGCATTGACGCGATTGCTCTCGGCTGTGTTGTAAAGGAACTCCACCTGATCTACAGGAAACGTTGGGCATGAAAATCCATCGGTAGTCTTGATTACCGGATATCCCGCCTCACCCAACATTCGTCGAGCCGCTTCAGGATCGAATTTCCGCCGCGTCCATTCGTCTTCGGAAATTCCCCTCGAAGTGCGCTCTTCAGAAAAAACCGACTCTCGGACAGCATCGTAATCAGGGAATATCCCCTTTGGTGAAAATTCAGCGAGTGGCTGCGTGGTTCGTCTGAATTTCGACATCGCCTCGCGGTCTATCGCAAGTGAGAAGGCGCGTCTGACGCGAAGGTCGTTCATCGGAGCCTTCAGGGTGTTGAATGTGTAGTAATCAACGACGAGTTCCGGAAAGTCGAGATATTCGTCTTCGAAGGCTCTGACCTCAGCATTCCACGAAGCTGGCGGGACATGATTGTAAAATGCATCGATTTCACCGGAGCGATAGAGGTTCATCATCGTATTCGTATCCTCAAGTGGATAAAATTCGATGCGATCCAGGCGAACCATCTCAGCATCCCAATAGAGCGGGTTCTTTACGACAACGAGTCGGTCATAAGGACGATGCTCGAGTAGATTGAAAGCACCACTCGTGACGATGTTCTCAGATCTGACCCATTCCCTTCCGAATTTTTCAACTGTTTCTTTGTGGATCACTCGGAAGAATGGATGGCAAAGAAGGCCGACAAAAAACGGTGTGGGCTGCTTGAGTCTGATTTCAAGCGTGAGATCGTCTATCGCCCTGAGTCCGAGTGATGATGCCGGCTTCGAACCTGAATTGTACTCCTCGGCATTTTCTATGTAATAACCGAAGCTTGCGTTTTGAGATGCGAGCTCGGGAGATAACCCTCGTGTAAAGGTATAAACGAAATCCTCTGCGGTAATCGGCTCTCCATTTGAGAATCGGGCCCCGGAACGGAGGTGAAAGGTGTATGTTCTTCCATCCTCACTCAAATCACAGCTCTTGGCCAAAGCTGGTATCGGTTCCATGGTTCTCGGGTGGTAATCAACCAGTCCGTCATAAAGCGACAGGAGAATTCGTGTTTCCGGCTGACCTGTCGGAATCTGTGGATCGAGGGATTCGGGCTCGGGGCCTGATACGTATCTCAGGACATTCTCTTGAGGCGGATTGGTGTATCCAAAGTAGCGACTGCGAGCAGTCGAACATGAAATCGAAGTGACGACAAGAATGAGGAGAGCGGTCAGCGTGCCGACCGATTCAAATGCGCGCAGTAGATGTCGGATGAGAATTCGCATATGGTGCAAGGCCAGCGTCCCTCCTGCATCAAAATAACGTCTATCAAAGTTACAGAACAAAGAGTCTCGAGAAGAGAAGATTAAACTATTGTCCTGCAGTGAGTCTTTTGAAAACGTCTTCCACCTGTCGTTTGGTCGACTCAAATCCGTCCGTCGTATCTATTTCGAAGTCAGCGAACCGTCGCTTTTCTTCCTGAGACATTTGTGACCCTATTCGTGCGTCGGCCTCAGCCTCCGAATAACCATTTCGGTCAATCAACCGCTTTTTTTGAACTGCGGGTGCGCAGGTCACCAATATAAGTTTGTCCATGCGGCGATAGCCACCCGATTCAATCATCAACGCCGCGTCAATGACAGCAACGGACTCACCGGCCTGTTCCATCTCAGAGAGCCATGCATCTTGTGCGGCAATGATGAGGGGGTGGACAATGGCGTTCAACTTGATTCGCTTCGCCTCATCGCCGAACACGATTGTCCCTAAAGTTGCGCGGTCGAGTGATCCGTCAGCGAGGAGAACATTCACACCGAACTCCTTTACTATCGCCTTGAGGCCCTCCGTTTCCGGGGCAACCACCTGCCGGGAAACATCGTCCGCATCGAGAATCGGCAATCCCAATTCCCGCAAGATGTCGCAGACGTAGGTTTTACCGACCGCTATCGAACCTGTTAGACCGACACGAAGCATGTTTTATCTGCGCGTATTCACTTGCCGTGTCTTTTGGCAAGTTTTTCGACGTTGTATTCGGCAATCTCAGTCAACGTGATGCCAAGCTCGTCGGCACAGGCCGAAATGTACCAAAGCACATCGCCAAGCTCGTCTTTAAGTTTGGTGCGAAACTCATCGTTGATCTCCCCGCCTAAATCTCGCTGTATCTTCTTAACGACATTGGCGACCTCGCCAGCCTCGCCCGCTAATCCGAGCGTCGGATATTCAAGGTTGGACAGGCGTCGCGGATAAAGTGCCGTGACTCGGGCTTTTGACTGATAATCTTCAAATTGCATAGATGATTTTTGCCAATTGGCATTGCTAAGAATACGCTAGTTCAGAACAGGCTTAAAACATCCGGGGAGACGAAGCAATGGCGGTCGGCAGAGACACTTATCAGGCCAAGGTTTTCGAACTAGTGATGCGCATCCCGAAAGGGTTTGTCATGACCTACGGCCAGATTGCTCGAATCCTTGGAGAGGGCTACACCCCGAGGACCGTCGGGCATGTCATGCATACGGCGGATACCGAGACCGTGCCCTGGCAGCGTGTCATAAATTCAAAAGGCGCATGTTCAACAGGTCGATTGACCATCCCTACCAACCTTCAACAAAGCATGCTTGCCGCAGAGGGCGTCGTATGTGATGGAAATGGTTGTTGCAATCTGATGAAGTATCAATGGCATCCGGATGAAGAGGGAAACCAGGAAGGACAGGGCGTTCTTTTCGCAGATCGGACGTCTTAGACGGAATTCAGCTGAATATGTACGAATCGATACATTTCAAATCACAGGGAAGATCTACTACTAGTGCGTCGAAACCGGAGGTCATTCAGAAGCTCCGACAAATCGTCGGAGAAGAAAATGTTTTGGTTGATCCACAGAAAGTTGAGCCATACGGCGCAGACGCGGTAAAGGAGAAGTTTCCACCTGAGGCCGTCGTATTTCCACTCAACACTGCACAGGTGTCGGCGGTCCTTAAGCTGGCAAACTCAGAAGGATTTCCTGTTACTGCACGCGGTGGCGGCGTCGGGTACACGGGCGGGGCCGTTCCCGTTGACGGCGGGATAGTCATCGGTACCGACAGAATGAACAAGGTGGTAGAAATCAGTGCCGACGATCTTTACGTCATCTGCCAACCCGGTATCACGACATTTGCACTTCAGCAGGCAGTTGAAGCACACGGACTGCTATTTCCTCCCGATCCCGCCTCGTATAAAGATTCTTATATCGGTGGCAACATCGCTGAAAATGCCGGCGGGATGAGAACTCCAAAGTACGGAGTCACCAAACATTCCGTGCTCGGACTCGAGGTGGTGACGGCAACGGGGGAAATAATCCGAACGGGCGGGCGGACAGTCAAAAATGTAGTTGGTTTCGATCTGACGGGTCTGATGTGTGGGTCAGAGGGAATGCTTGGAATAATCACCGAGGCGACGCTGAAGCTACTGCCAATGCCGGAAGCGACTTCGACTGTGCGCGCAAGCTTCACATCGATGGAAGCGGCATGCAGGGTGCTGACAAAATTTACACCTGAAGGAATCCTCCCGATGGCAATGGAAGTCGTTGACCGACATTGCATTGATGCAATTGAGGACCATTTCGCCTTCGGCCTACCCGATGCGGCGAAGGCAATCCTGATAGTTGCGATCGACGGATCAACCGAAGAAGTTGAGAGAACGGCCGTCCGAGTTGAGGAAATTCTTGGATCCGAGGGAGGGTTCGACATCCTCAGATCGAAAAACAAGGACGAAGAGGACAAGCTTTGGGATGTCAGACGGGCGATCAGTCCTAGTCTCATGAAATACGGCACACTAAAGATTAATGAGGACGTTGTCGTGCCCCGGTCCAAGGTCCCTGAATTAGTGGCAGGGGTCGAGGAAATCGCGAAGAAAAACAATACCTTTGTCGCCAATTTCGGACATGCCGGGGATGGAAACATCCACGTTAACTTCGTCTGCAATCACGATGATCGTGAAGCAATAGAAAGAGCCAGAAAATCGGTCAAGGAAACTTTTGAACTATCGGTCAAGCTCGGAGGTTCCATCTCTGGTGAACACGGTATCGGATATGTGAAGGCCCCGTATATGAACATCGCGGTCGACGGTCCGACATTGGAGATAATGAAGGAGATCAAAAAGGTTTTTGATCCAAACGGCATCTTGAATCCGGGTAAGATGTTCGTCTAATCACAATGTACGAAACGAAGAGCTGCGCTCCATCGATTTTTCTTCTTACTCTGGCTGCGATGATCGTCCTGGCCTCCCCTGCCTGGGCACAACGACCGGTAACCGTGATTCTAGTAAGACATGCGGAGAAAGATTATGCGGATCCAAATAAATCCGACCAGCGTCTCTCTGCGGTCGGGCATTTTCGTGCAGATGCACTTGTCTCGGCTGTCGAACAGTTCGGAATCAGACGAATTTTTTCAACCGATTTTGCGAGGACGCGTGACACTGTTGGTCCGCTCTCGCAACTGAAAGGAATCTCAATAACTATCTATGACCCGCGGGATCTCCGAGGTTTAGCTGAGAAGATAAAAGCGCTCCGAAAAGACCGCCGGGTGATTGTTTCAGGACACAGCAACACCATTCCACCATTGGTCAATCTCTTGATTGGCGAAGAACTCTACCGAGAACTCGGTGAGTTTGAGTACAACAAGATGTTCGTCGTCAAACTAGGTACGGGTAAACCTTCGGTAAAGGTTCTGACCTATTGAAAATCTGTTGTCAGATCGGCGTTGATGTCAGAGCGTTCGGTGAACAAAAAGTAGACTGATGAAAATAATGTGATCAGCATTATTGCGGCCGCGGTCCAGAAAGTCCTCTTTAAACTGAATTGATCAACTCTGTTCGCACTTGTATTTAGGAGAACTGCCGTCAGCGCGGGGCCGACCGCCCTTGCTAGGGACGCAACCGACTGCATCAACCCCATCGTTGCGCCCTGATTCTTTTCCGAGGCACTTTTGGAAGCAAGACTGGTGAGGGAGGGAGATGCCAGCGAGTTGCCCAGTGCAAACATGCCTGTACCCAGAAGCAGTCCAACTAATCCGACCGATTCATCTCGAACATATGGTACGGCGGCGAGACTCAGTACCAGCAGGACGCATCCGACTACAACCAATTTTCCTTCACCGTAGAATTTTGCAAGTCTCGGAAAGAGCAAGCCCTGTGCAGGCGCTGCAATGAATCCCACGTAAGCGAGCAGATAGCCGGTTTCGACGACGGTGTATGAGTAGTTCAGACTTGTAAAATAGGCGAACGCGGTCGTCATCATTGAGAACGACGCTATCAGAAGGAAGTACTGCAAACTAATCAGACCGAATCTCTTATCTGTCATCGCGACTTTGAGGTCCGCAAATCGACTGCGACGCGACATGCTTTTCTCTTTGGTCTTGAGTGACTCGGGTAGGAAGAAATACAGCATCGCCGCATTGAAAAAACTCAGCCCTGAGGCGATGAAAAATGGCACGGTTTCGCCATAGGCACCGAGAAATCCCGCCAGAGCTGGTCCTGTGATGAAGCCAATTCCGAAAGCCATTCCGAACAAGCCCATACCTTTCGCGCGATTTTCCCGGCTGGTGACATCGGCGATGTATGCCTGAGCGGTGGAGAGATTACCCGCTGTCACACCACCAAGTATTCTTCCGATGAACACGAGCCACAGGGCGCCGGCTAGACCGAGCACAAGATACCCGACACCCGAACCGAGAATACTCAGAAATAGAATCGGACGACGCCCATATCTGTCCGACATTCTTCCCAATATCGGAGAGAAGATGAACTGAGCGAGACTGTAGACGGCGACGAGCATACCAACCTCGAACGGCGTCGCATTGAAATGCTCGGCATAGAAAGGAAGAAGCGGGATGACTATACCGAAACCAACAAGGTCGATAAGTACGGTTAGGAAAACAATCTTCAGGGGACCGGTGAAAAACTTATCTTTCTTTTCGAAGGCAAATGACATGGGATTCAAGGCGTGTGCGCTATTGGACTCAACGGCAGATTAAACTTCAAAACCAACCCTAAATCAATCTGTGGAAAGAGCGGGATTCGTAGTAGAATCTCGAAAAACCTTTGCAGTCGGAGTAAATCATTATGCATACCTCGTTGAAGACTCTTTCATTGATCGCTCTTTCAAGCGTGCTCATGTTCATACCGGTCGTCGGGCAAACCAAAAAGGCCACGACCAAGGCTGGGCAGACAGAAAGTGAGAAGCGAAACATGTCCGCACCGCAGATAGAATTCACGGTCTCGATGACGAAGCCGTGGACCCATCTTTTGGAAGTCGAGGCACGGATCTCATCGCCATCGCTCGGACCTGATTTCGACTTGGTGATGCCGGTATGGACACCTGGAAGCTATCTTGTCCGAGAGTACGCGAGACATGTCCAAGATTTCGCTGTGAAGGATTCAACGGGAAACGCTATCGCCTGGGAAAAGACTGACAAGAACAGTTGGCGTATCTCGAATGGTAGCGCCAAATCGGTTGTCATCACCTATCGCGTCTACGCAAACGAATTAACGGTTCGGACAAACGAACTAAACAGCGAACATGCTTTCTTCAACAACGGGGCGCTTCTGATGCATCCCCGCAATTGGATCTCGGCTGCTTCGACGGTGAAAATCAATCCCTATTCGAACTGGAAAGTCGCAACTGGTCTTCCCAAAGTCCCTGGAACCGAGAACACTTTCAGGGCTTCCAATTTCGACATTCTGTACGATGCACCTTTCGAAGTTGGTGATTTTGTCGAGGTGCCGTTCACAGTGCAAGGCAAGAAACATAGATTTGTTTTTTGTGGAGACGGTAACTATGACGGAAAACGTGTCGCTGCCGACACCGCCAAAATCATCGAAGAGGCCTACAAAATATTCGGTGAGCTTCCCTATGAAGACTACACGTTCATCGTCAATCTTCGCGGCGGAGGTGGCTTGGAGCACTTGAATTCAACAGCGCTCCAAGCGAATAAGTACAGCTTCAGAGGACCGCGCTATACGGATTTTCTTAGTCTTGTCGCCCATGAATACTTCCATTTATGGAACGTAAAGCGAATCAGGCCAGACGCTCTCGGACCATTCGATTACAGCAACGAAAACTACACCAAGAGTCTTTGGGTTGCCGAGGGCGTCACATCCTATTTTGAATCGTTGCTATTGCGAAGGGCGGGGCTCATTTCCGATGCTGAATTTTTGTCGGGTAAGGCTGGACAGATTGAAGCACTTCAAGAAAGACCTGGGCGCTTCCAAACCAGCGCGGAAGAAGCGAGTTTTGATGCTTGGATCAAGTATTACAGACCCGATGAGAACTCGATCAATAACCAAATCTCCTATTATGACAAGGGTGAAATCCTCGGATTCCTCCTCGATATGGAGATACGTTCGAAATCGGGCGGTTCAAGATCACTCGACGACGTGATGAGACATCTTTACAACGAATTCTTCAAAAAGAATCGAAATTATTCTCCGAAGGATGTGCAGGATGCCTCTGAATTGATGGCCAGCCAGAGCCTTGATTCTTTTTTCTCGAAATATGTTCGAGGTCGCGAAGAGATTGACTACAACTCGATACTCGGAAATTTCGGATTGAGGATGTCGACAAGCGACCAAGGATCTCGCGAACAGCCCTATCTCGGCGCTACTTATTCACAACAGGGTGAGAGGTTGACGGTGACCTCGATCACCGCAGGCTCCCCTGCTTGGGAACAAGGACTCAACACCGGTGACCAACTTTTAGCGATGGACGGCCAGCGAGTCACTCAGCAGAATTTCGCTCAATACATCAGTTGGAAAAAGCCTGGTGACAAAATCACTCTCACTGTGTTCCGATTTGATGAGATTCTCAATCTGACTGTCACCCTCGGTGGGCGTATTCCTCCGGATTTCCGCATCGACTCGGTCGAGAATCCGAATTCGACACAGATGAGGCTATACAAGGATTACTTAAAGGCCGAATTGCGATAATGAGGTTTGTTTTCTCATCGATATTGTGCGCGACTCTCGTCCTGACGCTAGGTTCTGCGTGCTCGCGAAACACGAAAGCGCCGGCGACGGTCGTTCTCGCGTCCCTGAAGGACGTACCAGTTTCGCGACTCAATTACCGCTACGAGGCCGATGTTCCAACTCCGGATGTAAATGGAGTCTCTAAGGGTCAGGGTGAGCTCAATGTCGCTGTGGCAGATGACTTCGCTGCAAATCGGAAGAATGAAGCGCTCACAAACACAATTGTTTCACCCGATGCGCAAAGGATTGTGGCGGTGTACAGGCGTGAAGATGATGTTGACGGAGCATTCAGAATCGATATGTATTCCGCGGATGGGAAGTTCTTGAGGCAGATAACCTCTGAGAATCTTTCAGTCAGCTTTCCTGAGAAGATATCTTGGGCTCCTGATGGCTCGATAGTGGCTTTCGCCGGAGCTACTCGGAAAACTCAGGCGGCTTCAGGCGCGCCATCGACTTCAGGTTCAGGGAGCGCGGGCGCAGATGTAGAGCCCGCACCTACTCCAAGGATCAGTGGCACCGGTGAACCACAGGACGTTCTCACCTTCGAGACGGAACAGATCTACACATGTTCCGCTGAAGGAAAAGAGCTCCGATTGATTACCCAGAGCGAAGGAAAGATTTACTTCCATTTCACCTGGTCCCCGGACAGCCTTTCTCTCGCGGCGCTAGCCGCGACTCTAAGAGAGTGGAAGTTCATGCAATACCAATCGGATTTGAAGGGCGAGGTTTTCCTTCCAAAAGGTCGTCCAAGAATCGTCGAAAGAAACGGAAGGGAGAGGCTCCTCGATGACAACCTCACCGGCATACTCCCATCGTGGTCGCCGGATTCCAGGAAGCTTGCTGTTGCTTACGATTCGGAAGTCAGACTTTTTGATTCGAGCATGGACATCGCAACCCAGTCTGCCGTGCCACTCAGAAACCAGCTGCTGATTTCTTCATACGAGTTCGACCGAGCGAAGAAAGAATCAGACTCTGGGACTAACTCTGGGATCCAATCAAGTCCGACACCACTGACGACCCTTCCGGATGAAAAGGATTTGATCTCTTTCCAGCCGATCATCGAGATTGGTTGGCAGACGGAGACGACAATTTATTTTCAGACTGGATTTGTTAAAGAGTCCAAGACTGGCGGGGCGACAAGAAGTAGTATGCGATGGCATAGAATAATTCTATCCGCCCAACCTGTTCCCGTAAGCAAGTAGATTTTGCAGACTGCGGTCCGACAACCTTTTGAATCCACCAGGATTTCTGTGAGATTCTTTCTCTATGCTCAAAAACACCAACAGCACTCACGATGCCAAATTGGAAAGCTGGATCGAATCAGCAAACGTGGAGACAACTGACTTTCCGCTTCAGAATTTACCGGTCTGCAAGATGATCAGAGGCGGAAAGGCTAAGGTCGGTGTCGCGATAGGTGATTTCATCTTGGACCTTGAAAAGTATCTCGGCCTTCTCGGAGATGACAGTCCTGACCATATTTCAATCGAATACGCCGCAAGTAGCGATTTGCGTAGACGAATGGTTAAAGACCTTTCTGTCGGAGCGGATGCGGGTCTCCAATCCCAGATATCCGACTCTGCGCTGATTCCTATTGCCGGATGTGAGTTCGTTTCTCCATTCACAATCGGTGACTACACCGATTTCTATTGCTCGATATTTCATGCAACGAACGTCGGGGCAATGTTCAGACCTGACAATCCGCTACTTCCAAATTACAAATATCTACCGGTGGGCTATCACGGACGGGCATCCTCAATCGTGATTAGCGACACCGACATTCACCGACCGAACGGACAAAATAGAAGCGATGTAGAAATTCCCCCCGTCTTCGGTCCTTGTAGAAATCTAGACTATGAGATGGAGGTGGGCTTCTTCATCGGAAAAGGCAACGCACTTGGAGAATCTATTCCTCTAGAAAAAGCAGAGGAGCACATCATTGGCCTTTGCCTCGTTAATGATTGGTCGGCGCGCGACATTCAATCTTGGGAATATCAGCCGCTCGGGCCCTTTCTGGCTAAGAACTTCGCCACAACTATTTCGCCATTTGTCGTGACGATGGAGGCGCTTGCCCCATTTCGCACTCCAGCGTTCAAGAGAGACGCCGAAGACCCGCAGCCTCTTCCCTATCTGAGCGACGATCAAAATAGAGACGCCGGCGGATTCGATATTAATCTTGAGGTCTACATTTTGACCCAAAAGATGCGCGATGAAGGCATCGCTCCCTTCCGTCTGAGTCGCTCAAACATGAAAGATCTTTATTGGACCATCGGACAGATGTTGACGCATCACACCTCAAACGGATGCAATCTGCAGGTGGGCGATCTGCTTGCCACAGGAACAGTATCCGGACGCGAAAAGAATGAGCGGGGCTGTCTTCTTGAGTTGACATGGCGCGGTAAGGAGCCGATCACGCTTCCTTCAGGTGAGGAGAGGCGATTTCTCGAAGACGGCGATGAAATAATTATGAAAGGGTTCTGTGAGCGTGAGGGCTTTAGACGTATCGGCTTTGGTGAATGTCGCGGCAAAATTCTTTCAGCGGCTTGGCGTTAGGCTTAGTGTGATTTCTCGGTGGAACCTCATGAGTGTATCTCGATCAATTCTTTTATTAACTGTCTTGGTGATGACGTATGGAGCCATTCAGGCGCAGACCGGTGGTGCCGTAAAGGACTTGAACGGTGATTTAATTCCAGGTGTTTCCGTAATCGTTGAATGTGATGGTAGTAGTTATGCAACGGCATCAGATGGCGAGGGACGCTTCTCCGTTCCCTTTAAAGCGGGCTGTTCACTTTCAGCTAATCGGGACGGCTTCGAGCGGTGGTACCGTGTTGTCGGGGAAGAGACGTGGATTCTGATTGTTCTTAAAATCGAACCGACT
>CAXRBW010000076.1:0-8833 GCA_964228775.1 Pyrinomonadaceae bacterium
CACCCTTTCTCGAAAAATGGGGATGATTACCGACCTTTGTGATGATGAATAGATCCCCTGATTCGCCGCCGAGAATTCCCGCGTGACCTTTCTTTGGTATCCGCACCCTTGACCCTGTGTCCACGCCTGCGGGAATCTTAACCTTCACCTGCTCAGTTTTCGGAAGCAATCCCTTACCACTACACGATCCGCATGGCGGTCGCCTGCGCCCCGTACCCGAGCAATCAGTACAAGCTTGAGGGAGTTTTGCGAGCGGGGTGATTCTAGTTATCTGGCCTGAACCTTTACATGTACCGCAAGTAGTGATGGCACCACCTGTGTCACCTGCGCCGCCACACCTGGAACATGCTTCCGACCTGTCGACGCTTATGTTGGTCGTCAGCCCATGGAAGGCTTCATCAAATGAGAGACTGAGCGGAATTTCGACATCCCTTCCACGTTTAGGGGACGGTTTGGGTGGGTCGGGCTGTCGAGACGACCTTCCGAACAAGTCGTCGAAAAACGAACCGCCTCCGAATCCGGAAAAATCGAAACCCGGAGACTGACCAAATCCCGCTGACGGATTCGGAGCATTAGGGTCGAGGTTCTCGTTGTAATAACCGAATTTGTCGAAGATTTTTTTCTTCTTAGGATCCGAGAGAATGTCATAGGCCTCTTGGACATCCTTGAACTTCTCTTCCGCTGACTTGTCATTAGGATTCACATCGGGATGATATTTTCTCGCAAGCCTCTTAAAGGCTTTTTTTATTTCATCAGCCTTCGAGTCTTT
Organism: Pyrinomonadaceae bacterium; assembly: GCA_964228775.1. Lineage (GTDB taxonomy): Bacteria > Acidobacteriota > Blastocatellia > Pyrinomonadales > Pyrinomonadaceae > CAXRBW01. The sequence goes on from CAXRBW010000076.1 coordinate 770, forward strand.
CGCGACCCCTAATATCGTGTAGTAATCCTTTTTCACCATCGGAAATGAAATTTCCTCGATCCGCCGAGAACGCTGACTGAGGAAAAAAGAATAGGGCCGCCTTAGCTCGGGCGGCCCTGACTTGGAATACTACTTTTTCTCCTCACTGACGTCTTCGTAATCCGCATCAATCACGTTTTCATCACTTGACGCGGACGCCGACCCATCAGCACCTGCGCTCGCCGATGATGCTTGGTTGCCATCGGATTGCGCATCGGGCTGGCTATAGAGCACCTCTGCGAGCTTATGCGAAGACGACTGGAGACGTTCGAATGCGGAATTCATGACCGCAACATCCTCACCCGCCAAAGCGGTTTTTGCCTCAGCAGCCGCTGACTCGATTTCAGTAACAGAGGCCGCATCGACTTTGTCTTTATTCTCACTGAGTGCTTTTTCAACCGAGTACACCAACCCATCCAATCGGTTTCTCGCCTCAATCACTTCTTTCCGCTTCGAGTCTTCACCCGCGTGTGATTCGGCATCGTTGATCATCTTGTCGATCTCTTCCTTTGAGAGACCCGATGAGGCAGTGATGGTTATCTTCTGCTCCCTTCCAGTTCCGACATCCTTGGCCGAAACATTGACGATGCCGTTGGCATCGATGTCGAATGTGACCTCGACCTGGGGAACCCCACGCGGTGCCGGTGGAATCCCGACAAGATGGAACTTGCCGAGAGTCTTGTTGTCCGCCGCCATCTGTCGCTCGCCTTGGAGAACATGGACCTCAACTGAGGTCTGGTTGTCAGATGCGGTCGAAAAGACCTCGCTCTTCCTCGTAGGTATCGTTGTATTGCGTTGGATCATCTGGGTGAAGACTCCACCCAACGTTTCAATACCAAGAGTGAGTGGTGTCACATCGAGGAGCAAGATGTCAGTTTTCTCCCCACCCAGGACGCCCGCTTGAACTGCAGCACCGAGTGCTACGACTTCGTCAGGATTGACACTCTTGTTCGGTTCCTTGCCGAAGAACTGTTTGACCATTTCCTGCACCTTTGGAATTCTGGTCGATCCGCCGACAAGAACGATTTCATCGATCTTCGACTTATCGAGTCCCGCATCCTTGATGGCTTGTTCAACAGGAGGCATCAACCGCTTCAGAATCGGCTCGACGAGGGCTTCGAACTTGGTGCGCGTGAGCTTCATCACAAGATGCTTCGGACCCGAGGCATCAGCCGTGATGAACGGAAGATTGATCTCGGTTTCCATCGCGCTCGAAAGTTCGACCTTGGCCTTTTCGGCAGCCTCTTTGAGGCGCTGGAGAGCCATCTTGTCGGAGGTCAGATCGATTCCCTGATCCTTTTTGAACTCATCGATGATCCATTTGATCAATGCCTCATCAACGTCGTCACCGCCGAGATGGGTGTCGCCGTTAGTCGATTTAACTTCGACCACACCCTCTCCGACTTCGAGGATTGAAATATCAAAAGTACCGCCACCGAAATCGAACACCGCGATTGTTTCTTCAGTTTTTTTGTCCAGACCGTAGGCAAGCGCGGCCGCAGTGGGTTCATTGACTATGCGCATTACTTCGAGACCAGCAATCTTGCCTGCGTCTTTGGTTGCTTGGCGTTGCGCATCGTTGAAGTAGGCAGGAACTGTGATCACGGCCTTGTCGACTTTTGCGCCAAGATAATCCTCCGCCGCTTTTTTGAGTTTCTGCAGAACCATCGCCGAAATTTCAGGCGGGCTGTATGGTTGACCTTGCGCATTAACACGCACATCACCATTTGGTGCCCTTTCAACGTTGAACGGAACCTGTTTGATTTCTCCGCTGACTTCTTCGAACTGACGTCCGATGAAGCGCTTCACCGAATAGAGAGTGTTCTCAGGATTGGTCACAGCCTGGCGCTTTGCGACCTGTCCCACCAAGCGATTACCCTCTTTCGTAAATGCCACAACAGAGGGGGTAGTGCGTCCACCCTCTTCGTTCGTTATGACAACGGGCTCCCCGCCCTCCATTACCGCGACAACCGAGTTTGTAGTTCCTAAATCGATACCAATGATCTTGCTCATATTGAATCTCCGAATTACTTAAAATACTGCGAAATTAGACCGTCTCTGACATATTTGAGCCAAAGCCGAATATAAAGGTTGAGTCTCCTACTGTCAAGTTTGTAAAAACGCAGAATTTGGCCCTATTTATGGCCGTTCTTTTTTATTATCAAGGGATTTATTTGTTTTCGGGGGTCTTCATCAGTCCATTGACGTGGAATATGTAGTGGAAGCCTGAGACAAAGGCGACCACGGCAACAATCAGATAAACGGTTGGTAGAAGGAAGGAATATCCGGTCACGGCGGCCGTCAATATTAGACCCACTGCGGCAACTTGGATGAGGGTGCTCATTTTGCCGAGCCATGACGGCTTAAAGCCACGGAAGCCAGTCATTATGTTAATCGCTCCTGCGACCGTGAGAATCAGGATGTCACGACCGATGACCGTCGCGGTCACCCAAAACGGCACTGGCAAGTGGCGAACCGAGTCAGGCATCACTTTCATCGAGAGCACGAGAAAAGCCGTCGTCATAAGAAGCTTGTCGGCAATGGGATCGAGAATTGTTCCGAGCGCACTTTCTTGATTGAATTTCCTGGCAATGTAACCGTCGACTCCGTCCGACACACCCGCGATGAGAAACACGACCAGCGCCCACTCCATGTTTCCGTAGAAGAGGAGACTCGCAAAGACGGGAATCAGAGCCATTCGAATGAATGTGAGCAGATTAGGGAATGTTGCAATCGCGGAGCTCATGTTTTTAAAGATTATGATGCTTTTAAGGTCAAAAGAGAGATCTCCGGCGGACATTGATAGCGCACGGGCGCAACAACGGTACCGATCCCGCGCGTTATGTATATTTGAGTACCTTTTCTGCGATGAAGACCATTCGTCAGACGCATCCTCGGAAGCAGTCGTTTCTCATTTGAACGCAATCTGACTTGCCCACCGTGCGTATGTCCGCTGAAAACCAAATCGATGGAATGCCGCACTGCCTGACGAACGACGACTGGGTTGTGGGCCAACAATAGTTTCAGTTCTAGGTCGTGTGAGCCTTCGAGGGCAGAAACAAGATCTGTTTTTCCGACAAGATGGTCATCGACTCCGGCCAGCCAAAAACTATCTTCATCAATTTCGATTCTCAGACCCTCGTTATTGAGGACGCGAATTCCGTTTGCATTCAAATTCGCGGCGACCGCGTCGGCGTCTGTCCAGTGATCATGATTCCCAAGACATGCGAAGAGTCCATGTTTCGCGCGAAGCCCGCCGAGTGCCGATGCCATCGGCTCGATGTATTCATGCTCATGGGATACGTAATCACCCGTGAGAACAACTAGATCTGGCGAAAGTTCATTCGTTACTCTTACCGCCTCTGCTATGTGATCTAAATCTGTAAGAGGACTGTGATGCACATCAGAGAGGTGGGCGATTCGCAACCCATCAAGATTGGATGGCAAACGGTCCAAATACACCTCGACTTCCTCGATGACGAGCATCGAAGCCTCATTCAGTGCTTCGCGTGCAGTTTGTGATATGGACTCAGCGAGCTGGACCAGGGGGCGTTCTTTCGCCATCGCCGCGGCACAGCGCCGGGTGATTTTTCCACGTTTGAATCTTACGAGATTGAGCGGGGACATTGGACCGTCCTTTGATTATAGAGATTGAACTGTTTGAAAGTCCACGAAACGAAAAGTAGTTATAATATGAAGTAATGAATTTCAAACAGTTCTATCTGAATTGCCTGTCACACGCCTCGTACTACATCGGCTCGGGAGCTGAGGCCGTGGTCATCGATCCGCAGCGAGACGTCGACCAATATATCAGTGAAGCAGAAAGTCATAATCAGACAATCAAATACATCATCGAGACCCATTCTCATGCCGACTTCGTCAGCGGGCATATCGAGCTTGCAGAAAGAACGGGTGCGCAAATCGTCTTCGGTGCTCGTGCGCAAACAAGTTTTGATGTGCGTAAGGTTTCAGAGGGAGATGTGATTGAACTCGGCTCTTTGCAATTTCTCTTCCATGAAACTCCTGGCCATACACCCGAGGGAATAACAATCGTGGTCAAGGATTCCTCAGACCAATCGAGACCACTGAAAATGTTCACTGGCGACACACTCTTTATCGGTGATGTGGGCAGGCCTGACCTTATAGGTTCGAAAGGTTTTACATCTGAGCAGATGGCGACGATGCTCTATGAGTCACTTCATCAAAAAATTCTCACTTATCCGGATTCGACGGAGGTTTATCCGGCGCACGGTGCTGGAAGTTTGTGCGGAAAGTCTCTTTCAAAGGAGACATGGTCAACTCTCGGAGAGCAAAAGATCTCGAACTACGCTCTCAGGGCGGAGTCCAAAGAGCAATTCATCGAGCTAGTTTCCTCTGACCAAATGGAAGTGCCTATGTATTTTCCAGCGAGTGCCTCAAAGAATCTTCAGGGAGCCACACCGCTGAATAGACTGACCGCACCCATTGAATTCAGTGCAGCTGATCTTTCTAGCTTCGAAGGGATTGTCATAGATGTTAGAACCGTTGCGGAATTCGGTGCCGGACACCTGCCTGGTTCAATCAATATAGGACTCGGAGGACAATTCGCCTCTTGGGCGGGGACCGTCGTGCCGATCGGAACGCCTGTTGTCATTTTTGCAGTGTCCAAAAACCAAGTCGATGAAGCAGTGATGAGACTTGCGCGTATCGGAATCGAAACTGTGGAAGGATATCTCTTGCATGAGACTATGAAGATTTCTCTGAAGGAAATACCACAGGTCCCAGTAGCCTCGGTGGCGGAAATTGTCATGGGGGTCGAGGGTATTCAGCTCGTCGATGTCCGACGCCCCGCTGAATATGCGAATGGTCATGCCGCGGGTGCGGTTAACTTACCACTCGACAGACTTTCGAGAGATCTCACCGGGCTCGACAAATCGAAACCGACTTATGTCATCTGCCAGTCGGGTTATCGCTCAAGTCTCGCAAGTGGAATTCTTGAGAGAGCGGGATTCGAATCCGTTCAGAACGTCACCGGCGGTACGCAGGCCTGGATTGCCGGGGAGTTACCAGTTGAGACGACCGCTTCGGCATGCCAGGCTTCGCGAAACTAAAATGACAAGTCACGTTTTTGGTTTGTTTCGCACCGTTAGTTAATATTCAAAATATGTCGAGTGTGGTGAAAGAAAGATTCAAGAGAGTAGTCCTCGTTGTATTGGACAGTCTCGGAATCGGCGAGATGCCCGACGCCACCGCATGGGGAGATGCGGGAGCAGATACTCTTGGCAATATCCTCAAGTCTCGAAAAGTACAACTCCCAAATCTTCAACGGCTCGGCCTTGGAAACATCAGACCTCTAGCTGGAGTCACCGCCTCGGACTCTCCGAGTGCTTCGTTCGGAAAGTGCACGCTCGCATCAAACGGGAAGGACACGACCACGGGGCATTGGGAAATGGCGGGAATCGTTCTCTCAAAAGCATTTCCGACGTATCCAAATGGTTTCCCCGCAGAGGTTGTCGAAGATTTCATCAGACAGGCTGGGGTTCCCGGAATTTTGGGTAACGTCCCGGCTTCAGGAACCGAAATAATTAAGGAGCTCGGAGAAGAACATATCGAGACGGGGAAGCCGATCGTTTACACCTCGGCGGATTCCGTTTTTCAGATTGCTGCGCATGAAGAAGTAATCCCCGTCGACCGTTTGTACGAGATGTGCGAGATTGCGCGGAGAATCTTGGATGGTCCACATCGAGTAGGAAGAGTGATTGCACGCCCGTTCCTCGGGAGTGAGCCCGCAAACTTCAAACGAACAGAAAACAGGCACGATTACGCGGTGCCGCCCCCGTCAGACAATCTTCTTCCATGTTTGAAAGGTCAGGGTCTGGATGTTGTCTGCATCGGAAAAATTTCCTCCATCTATGACGCGGTCGGAGTTACAGAAGACCTTCCTGCAAAAAATAACGACCAGACGCTGGACCAGACTTCTGCTGCTTTAAAGTCCGACTCGAAAGGCCTCATATTTTCGAACTTGGTCGATTTCGACATGCTTTATGGACACAGACGTGATGTCGAAGGTTACGCCCGCGCCCTAGAGCATTTTGATTCAAGGCTTCCCGAGCTACTTGAGTCGATGCGTGATGATGATCTTTTAATTCTTACCGCCGACCATGGAAACGATCCGACGAAGGAAGGATCAGATCACACCCGCGAGTACGTACCTCTCATCGTTTTTGGCCGCAATGCTAGATCAGGCATCAATCTTGGAACCCGCGCATCGCTCTCCGATATCGGACAGACTATCGCTGACAATTTCGGCCTCCGACTTGAAAATGGCGAGAGCTTCCTTTCTCAAATCTGAATACTTCGGCTAACATCAGCCCGAAGTTTCTGAGGACAACAATGAAAATATCTGCTAGAGCATCAAAGACTCTCGTCTGTCTGCTCATCTTTCTGACGACACATTCACAGTTCGTGTTAAGCCAGACCGGCACGGGACCCGACACATACAGCGAAAGGCCAAGTCGGCTAAGAGGTGTAATTGAAAAGTACGATGCCGATGCCGGAATTCTGAACCGATTCTATTCAGCACCCCTTTCTACAAACAGGGTGGACAGATTCACGGAACTGAACATGGAATGGTTGAAGAGTCTGAAATCCTTCGACTTTGCATCACTCAATCATGATGAACAGATTGACTACGTTCTCTTTCGTAATTTTCTGGAACACGAACAGAAAGAGCTCGCGCGGAATGCCGCACAGATTGAAGAGATGTCTCAGCTGGTGCCCTTTGCAAAGACTATCAGCAATCTTGAAGATGAGCGCAGAAAGTTAGTGTATCCCTCTGCTCAGACATCGGCCGCCCTGCTCAATGATTTAAAAAAAGTCGTAGTCGGTACGCAGAGATTGGTTGAATCGGGAGCCATTGCAAAGCCTAAGAGAACGGTTGCAAACCGCGCCGCGAAAGCGATTGGTTCGCTCCGCACAACTCTTCAGCGATGGTACGGATTCCACTCGGGCTACGATCCGGAATTCACTTGGTGGAACGCCGAACCGTACAAGGCATTGGATACTTCGCTTCAGTCGTACCAAACTTTCGTTTCTGAAAAATTGGTCGGAATCAGACCTGACGACAATGTCACCATCATTGGCGATCCAATAGGAAGGGAGGCGCTTATGGAGGAATTAGCATATGAAATGATTCCGTACACGCCCGAAGAACTCATCGAGCTCGCCAACAAGGAGTTCGCTTGGTGCGAAGCCGAGATGAAGAAAGCGTCACGGGAAATGGGATTTGGTGACGATTGGAAAAAAGCCCTCGAGTCGGTAAAGCAGAAATACGTCGAACCGGGCAAGCAGCCGCAACTAATCAAAGACCTCGCGTATCAGGCAATCGAATTTGTTGAGAAAAACTCTCTGGTAACTGTTCCACCAGTTGCTCGCGATGGCTGGCGCATGGAGATGATGTCCCCGGAGCGTCAGCTTCAGAGCCCTTTCTTTCTCGGTGGCGAGACCATTTTGGTTTCGTATCCCACCAATACGATGACGCATGAGCAGAAGATGATGAGCATGCGCGGAAACAATCCACACTTCAGCCATGCCACTGTCCATCATGAATTGATTCCAGGTCATCACCTGCAGGGATTCATGAATCAGAGGTACCGACCATATCGGAGGTCGTTCTCAACTCCGTTCTGGACCGAGGGCTGGGCATTGTATTGGGAGTTTCTCCTTTGGGACAAGGGATTCAACACCACTCCCGAAGACCGTGTCGGAGCTCTTTTCTGGAGAATGCACCGTTGTGCTCGAATAATCTTTAGCTTGAGCTTCCATCTTGAGAAGATGACGCCGCAGGAATCAGTTGATTTCCTAGTGGATCGCGTGGGACATGAAAGAGACAATGCCTCGGCCGAGGTCAGGAGATCTTTCGCGGGAGACTACGGCCCGCTTTACCAAGTTGCCTACATGCTCGGAGGATTGCAGTTCGACAGTCTCCACAGGGAATTTGTGGATTCAAAGAATATGAGTGACAGTGATTTTCACGACACGATACTC
>CAXRBW010000077.1:0-5402 GCA_964228775.1 Pyrinomonadaceae bacterium
CGGATGTGAAGCCCGGGATGCGTATCGAACAAGAGGAAATCTTCGGACCGGTCACCGCAATCATTCCGTTTTCGACTCTCGATCAGGCAATCAAGATAGTTAACAACACAAAGTACGGCCTTTCGTCGGCAATCTACACCCAGGACGTCAACCAGGCATTCCGTGCAGTGCAGGAGCTCTACACGGGAATCTGCTATGTCAATTCGGCGACGATTGGCGCAGAGGTCCATCTCCCGTTCGGCGGCACGAAAGGTACTGGCAATGGTCACCGAGAGGCCGGCAACCAAGTGCTCGACATCTTCAGTGAATGGAAATCAATCTACATCGACTACTCTGGCAAGCTACAGAAAGCCCAGATCGATGACGTCGAATTCTGATTCAAACCAAACCTTTTAACTGGAAGACGGGCCCGAAAAGGCCCGTTTTTCTTTGTTTGGTGTCACTCCGCAGTCGACCTCAAGGCAATCGCCCGCTCTTGTCGGCGCATTTCAAATATCCATTCAAAAGTTTTAAACTTCTTATTTGATTCAACAGCCAAGAACTTAACAGAGAGCAATTATGAAAATCGGATTACCGAAAGAAATCAAAGATAACGAATACCGGGTCGGGCTAACTCCTGCGGGCGTCCGCGCCCTCACAGATGCGGGCCACGAGGTTTTTGTCCAAAAGACTGCAGGAGAGGGCTCGGGCTTCAAGGACGAGCAGTATGTGCAGGCCGGTGGAAAGATGTTAGATACCGCCGATGAGGTTTGGCAGATCGGAGACATGGTGGTGAAGGTCAAGGAACCTATCGCCCCCGAGTATCCGAGAATGAGGGAGAATCAGGTCCTCTTCACCTATCTGCATCTAGCCCCCGAACTCGAGCTCACCAAACAGATGATGGACCGCAAGGTGACGGGCGTCGCGTATGAGACGATCACGGACCGAAACGGTCGCCTGCCCCTTCTGACGCCGATGTCGGAAGTCGCAGGGCGTATGTCCGTTCAAGTAGGTGCGACCTACCTTGAGAAGATGAACGGTGGCAAGGGCATACTACTTGGAGGTGTTCCTGGAGTCTCAGCGGCGAATGTCGTCATCATCGGTGGAGGCGTCGTCGGAACGGAAGCTGCCAAGATGGCCGTCGGGATGGGTGCGAAGGTTACGATCATCGATCGGAGTCTCGACCGCCTGCGTCAACTAGATGACATCTTCCTGTCGAAAGTTCAGACCATCGCCTCATCGCGATACACAATCGAAGATGCAATTTCAAACGCCGACCTTGTCATCGGTGCCGTGCTTGTCGTTGGAGCGGCCGCTCCGAAGCTCGTCACAAGAGATATGCTGAAACTCTTACCGAGTGGATCCATATTGGTCGATGTTGCAGTCGATCAGGGCGGATGCTTTGAGACGACCCACGCGACGACCCACTCGAATCCGACTTATGTAGAGGAAGGCGTGCTCCATTACTGCGTGGCCAACATGCCTGGTGCAGTTCCGAGGACTTCGACATTCGCTTTGACGAACGCGACCCTGCCCTACGCACTCGCACTCGCAAACAAGGGATTCGAAAGGGCCATCAGAGAAGATGGGGGCCTCGCCGAAGGAGTCAACACCTACGCGGGCAAACTGACCTATGAGGCGGTCGCCACCTCGCAGGGAAGGGAATTCACGCCCCTCGCCAGCCTGATCAAGGGAATCTGACGAGACACGTCTGATATCAAGAGGGCCTCGCAGTCGATTGTTTCGGCTTGCGAGGCCCAAATCCTTTGAACCGTTAATTTCTTGCCTTATTCAGCGACTGACAAATAGACTTAGTCTTTGTGCGCCTATGTATGAATTTGCCGTAACACCCGCAGTAACCCAATTGAGGAGGCCCGGCGTGACCGTCACCGATGTCACACCGAACAGCCTCGCAGCGGAGCTGGGCCTTGTTGCGGAAGACCGCATCGTCAAGGTGAACGGCAGGACGGTACGCGATTATCTCGATTTCAGATTTCAGACAGCGGGAGAGACGGAGCTTACCTTGCTTGTCAAAAAGGCTGATGGTGAGACCTGGGAACTCGAGATAGAACGGGAGGAGGGCGAGGATTTTGGTCTCATGTTCGAACAGATCGCCCCGCGCCAATGTGCAAACGAATGTCTGTTTTGTTTCTGCAAAGGAAATCCAGAGGATGCCAGACAGTCGCTCTTCGTGAGAGATGAGGACATTCGACTTTCGTTTCTCTACGGAAATTACACGACACTCTCCTCCATCACCCCAGACGAGATGGAGCGGATAGTAGAGCAACGTCTATCGCCGCAATATGTTTCAGTCCATGCGACTGACTTGAAAACTCGGGCATTTCTGCTCGGCGTTGATGAAGAGCGGGCTGACATTTCCGACAAGCTTGAAGTTCTTCTCTCGAACGGCATCGAGATTCACGCGCAGATCGTGCTCTGCCCGGGCATTAATGATGGGGCAGTGCTTGAGAAGACACTCAGGGATCTCGCAGCCCACCATCCGAAGATTGTCTCTGCGGCAATCGTCCCAGTCGCCCTGACCCGCTATAACACTGACAAGAGGCTCAACAAGGTTACCCCCGAATTTTGCAGAACCACGATTGCAGAAGTCGAAGCGCTGCAAAAAGAGTTTAGAAAGACCCTCGGCACCACGTTCGCGTTCCTCGGTGATGAAATCTATCTCAAAGCCGGAGTTCCGATTCCTAGCCGTCGCCATTACGGCGATTATCCCCAAATCGAGGACGGCGTCGGAATGGTGCGCTCGTTCACATCCACCATCGAGTCATTTTTGAAAAAGAATCCCGCGATGAGGCGGGGCGATGCAAAACCTTTGAGTGGCACTCTGCTCACAGGAGAGATGTTCGCTCCGGTGCTGAAGGGGCTCGTCGATACCATCAACGATGCGATGGGGACGAGGCTTAGCGTCCTCGCCGTCCCAAGTGAATATTTTGGTGGCGATGTGACCGTTGCGGGTCTAATCGCAGGCAGGGATATTCTCAAGGTTAAAGATTCGATAGAGGGCGATTTCGTCGTCGTCCCGTCTCACATAATCAAGTCCGATGAGCCGATACTGATCGACGGTATGTCGTTTGATGAGCTCAAAAATGGAATTGGTAGAACCGTTGTGCCCCAGGATGTCGATGGATTGCTGCAGATGGTATTGACTGGCGATGTCGAGAGTGGCAGATATCATTACTCTTGGGAATCGAATCCGCGTAATTCAGGCGCTCGTCAGAACCCGGCCCACGCCTAATTAAAACTTTTGAATCAAGACCACCCCGGCGGTAATCAAGACCGCTCCGGCCATCCGTGCGGCACTGATATCGGTTTGGGGCATTCCGAACCAGCCGAAATGGTCGATCGCAAGGGACAGCGCCATCTGCCCTGCAACTGTAAGAGCCAATGAGAGCATGACACCAATCCGCGGTACCGTTACCGCCATCGAAGCCACGAACATTGCACCACAGAGACCTCCGATCCAAATCGATCTCGACCCGCCGTCAGTCGATATCAGATTCGAGAACGAGTAGCCCGAGACCAGGAGAACCGTGAAGAGTGCACAGGTTCCAAGTCCCATTGCAACGAACGCCGCTGCTATCGGACTTTGCACCACGCCTGCGAGGCGGGAGTTGAGGGATGCTTGAGTGGGTACGGCCATGCCCGCAACGAATGCGAGAAGCAGGAACGCGATGTACGAGTTTAATGACAAATTGGTTGGTTATTTGAGTTTGATTTCGAAAAGGTTACGCCATTGCTTTCCTGTGACCCAGATTCGATCGGTAGCCGCGTCGTAGGCAATGCCGTTCAAGGTATTCTCGGGATCGCGCGCCACATCGTCAGGTGATATCCCTGTGAGATTGATCCATCCAAGCAGTTTTCCCGAATTTGGGTCGATGCGGGCGATGTGGTTCGGCTTGTTGATTGACTGCTCTGAGTGCCAGATGTTGGCCCAGATCTCGCCCCGGACGAATTCAAGCTCGTTCAGATACATCAAGGGCTTCCCTCGGTCGTCGAGTACGGTAATAGTCTTTTCAGTTTCGAATGTCTCTGGATTCAGGTATCGGATGACGTGGGTGCCGTCACTCAGAATCAGATTCGTGCCGTCATTGGTAAGTCCCCAGCCTTCGCCCTTGTAGGCCATCTCCTTGATCGCTTTGAGATTCAGGTCGTAGACGAAGGCCCGCTGCTCCCGCCACGTGATTTGATAGACCTTGTCCTTGAGAATCGTCATGCCTTCGGCGAAGAATGTTTCGGGAACGGAAACGCTTTTCAACACCTTGCCCGTTCCGACATCGACCTTTCTGATGGTCGACTCTCCGTACTGTCCGGTGCTTTCATAAAACGTCCCATTGTGAAAAACGAGGCCTTGTGTAAAAGCGGAGGGGTCGTGCGGATTAGTGCTTATGATTTGATACGACGAGACTTGCGCGGGCGTAGGTTTTGGCGCGGTGCTCGATTTTTTTGGAGCGCTACCGCACGAAAGGATCAACAAACACAAAGAAAGCATGATTAAACGCATATGGTTTAGCGGACACCTGTCCGCGGAGTTTTTGCCAGTGCTTTGTCGAGTGCTGCACGAATCGCGATGGGGCCGGTGCCCCGCACCCGCACACCATTCACGAAGATTGTCGGAGTTCCGCCGACTTCGACCTCTTTACCCTCTGAAATATCTTGCTGAATCTCTTCGACGATTGCGGGATCAGATAGATCGGCTTCGAATTTCTTGAGATCGAGTCCGAGGCCTTTTGCAAACGAAATCAGAGATTGGCGGTCAAGCTTGTCCTGATTGAGATAGAGGATGTCGATGTAGTCGAAAAATTTACCCTGGCGCGCAGCGGCTCCGGCGGCGACCGCCGCCCCGAAGGCGTTCGGATGGATGGTTTCGAGCGGAAAGTCCTTTATGACAAGTTTGATTTTCGCTGGAAAGTCCGCAATCACAATTTTCAGCGCCGGATGGGTCAGAGCGCAGGTCGGACATTGGAAATCGGAAAAGACTACCACGGTGATGGGCGCGGATGCTGGACCTTCAAATGGCTCGCCCGTCACATCGATTTTGTAGACAGTTGCGACTGGTTCCTTGTATGCAACCACTACCTGGTATTTGGTGAAAAGTCTCTTTCGAAGCTGGGACTGTAAAAGTTCACGCTCTTCGTCCGTATAGTCCTTGAGTTTGTTGGTGATCTCGTTGGCTATCAGATCGCTCGCCCGAATCTTGAGCGCCGCCGCCTCGAGACCCACGAGATAGTTGAAGATGGCATCATCAAGGGCGCCTTTGATCGCCTCATAAGTATCCATTTCAAACTCGTAGAGATCATTTCGGAATTTATCCTCGAATGCTGTTGCGTTGTATGTCTTTGCACCGACAGTGAGTATCACGTCCGTCGGCTTGAGAATCGGGGCATTAATGTCCTTGCCGACCTTCG
>CAXRBW010000078.1:0-3614 GCA_964228775.1 Pyrinomonadaceae bacterium
TACGATTTCGGAGACCCTAAGCTTTTCATTCTCATCAAGTTCAATCGGAAATTCTACTGGACTGACTGTCGGATCGAAATCGCAAGCAGCCCCCGCGAGAATCATATTTTTGTGGATGATGTTTGTCTTAGCTGGAATCTCTATTTGATGGTCGATGACAAAGGATGCGAAAGATTCGCGAAGCTGAGAGGTTTCAAAGCCAAATATCTTTGTCGCCCCAGAAATCTTTGCCATCACAGCGGACTTCATCAGGCCCTGCATATCAACGGCAATATCGAATTGGCCGACCAAAAGTTCAGCTCTGAGTCGGCGAAGGAATGCTATCGCTTTTGGGAAATTGGAGATTCCCCTTATTGATTTTGTATCAACAATCTTTAAGTCGTCGACAATCGGCGCGTTGCGCAACAGTTCCGCAGAACCCTTTTCAACCATCCAGCTGATTCTGGCATCGGGACGGTGCCTCTTGATTGCAGCGACGGCAGGAATGGCGTGAACCACATCTCCAATGCTGCTGAGTTTTACGATGAGAACATTCATTCGGGTGTCTCGGAAGTCGACTCGAGAATTCTACAATAAGGGCCGTTTTTGGCCTTCTCCACGGAGTTTTGCGTTTACACCGAAATTTGGAACAAAATCCGCAGTTGTGAGTGAAATAGGCAGGGTTTCGTGTGTTCGCTGACCGTTGTCAAAGAAGCCGCTGAAATTACCTGGGAAAGGACCATCGGATGATTCAAGCACTGAATCTCTCAAGTAGACCATACAGGAACGGCCGGTTGCCCATCGCGCTTGCCGTGCTTCTCATCAGTCTCGGACTGGTCGGCTCGGTGTATTCCTTCGTAAACGTCAGTAATCTCAAATCAAAAAAAACCATTGCAGAGTCCGAGACCTCGCAACTGAAAAAAGAACTTGGTGAACTCAATGCCAAAGGCGAGGAGGTTCAGCAGGAATTGACCGCTGACCAGAGGGCCTTCCTTATTGGTGCCCACAAGCTCATCGCCAATAAGTCGTTCGGTTGGTCCCGTCTCTTTGCTGACCTCGAAAATTTGATTCCACGCGGAGTCGGGGTTTCTTCGGTAAAGGTCGAGGAGCTTTTCGGTCAATCGGATACGCAAAAGGCGAGGCTTGGCATGTCGGTCAGGAGCCGGGACTTCAAGAAGATTATTTTAATGTTAGAGAATATGCAGGCATCGGGGATGTTTGATGCCCAGATGCGAAGCCAAAGCAATGCAGATTCTGTGACAGTGGTTGAGTTGGCGGTGGTTTACACCCCGAGAAATGGGATCCCAGCTGAATCTGAGTCGCCGAAGGAGGTCCGATAGTATGGATGAATTCATCGAAGATGAAATCGAAACATCGGATCTCCGCATCCCAGCATCCCGTCTGACATCGAGGGTCTACGGCGGAATGTGGGGACGGAAAGAGTTGTTTTCGGTGGCAGTCGGCTCCGTTTCAGTGGCAGTTCTCGCATTGTTATTCGTGACGCTGGTCCTTCCCGCCCGAACGAGCTACGCAGGTGCAAAAAATGAACAGGTTGCTACTGAGGACAAGCTCGTTGTGGCCCGCGAACGTTACGGATCGATTTCATCGACTGAAAGTCAGGTAGAGAAACTTGTCGCAAGCGCTGAGACTTTCGAGGCGAATTATCTGCCACTCGAGGCCGTGGGCAGAACGTCCCTTTATCAGAGGCTCAATTTTCTAATTCAAAAAAATCAGCTACGCGCGACTCAGGGACCCGAATATTCCGCCATCGAACCGAAGCAGGGCGAATCCCAGACTAACGCCGTGCAGCCGGGAAGCGGAAAGTCTCAAGGGATATTTCCGGGACTCTATGTAACCATGACTGTCGAAGGTTCCTATCGGAACATACGCAAGTTGATATCGGACATCGAGACAGGAGATCAGTTCATCGTAATCACGGCAGTGGCAATAGAGGATGGCGGTGGTATGGCTGGGACGGTTGATGTCGGTAGTGACCCGACATTTGCGGACCCATCCCAACGACAGAGCTCATCAGATGGATCAATGGTCAGTTTGAAAATTGAGCTGGCTGCTTATTTCCGCAGAGCAGATAGCGGGGTCGAAAGATGAGGAATCCATTCGAAGGAAAAACGAGCGAGGAAAAAAAGAAGCTAGTGCTAGCGCTGGCGCTTGGTGTCATCGCACTGATATCGGTCTCGTATGCGATCGTCGGCTTCTTTCCAGCGAAGAGGACTACTAATAAGGATGAGCGCGGGCAAAGCGCTCAGAAATCGGACTCGCGACCCACGGTAACAACCGACCAGAATTCCGAAGATGACGAAGATTTGGCCTACGGATCGACAGAGGTCAACTACTCGCCCTCTAAGTACGCGGCCCCTGATGCGGCGAGAAATATCTTTTCATCTCTCGACCCGCCCATTCAGACTGGACCAATCGTTAAGGTTCCGACACCGACACCGCCACCACCTATAACTGTCGGAATGGTCGTCCCTCAGAGCGTCTATGTCGGCTCTAAATCTTTCAGACTCGAGGTGGCAGGTGAAAAATTCTCGGCGAAAACCAAAATCTTCTTCAACGGAGGAGAGATGCCGACGACATTCGTCAATGAACGGAGGCTTGTGACAGAAGTTCCTTCCAATTTCATTTCGAGTGAGGGCACCCGCGTCATCAAAGTCTCCACCATCGATGGCAAGCTCTACTCAAATGAAATTTCATTGGTTGTGATGGCGCAGCCCAAGCCGACTTTCCAATTTCTTGGAACGCTTGCAAGGAAGCGCTCAAACAATGACACGGCCTATATTCAGGAGCAGGGGCAGCAGGCGGTTGGTCGGCGGCTGAATGACATCGTCGGTGGCAGATTTCGACTTGTCGGAATCTCATCAACTAAAATAATCGTCGAAGACGTTAATCTTGGTTTTCGTCATTCTGTCGGCATCTCCACAACGTCGTCCTTCGGCGGAAACCAGCAACAAACCGGCCCGAATTTCTCGAGCGATCCAAATTACATACCCTACAATCCGAATTTGCCTCCTGGCTTCAATCCGAATCTCGGACCGAATCCAACTGTGAACCCCAACTTACCCAACGGACCGATTCCAGGCATTCAGATTCCGAGATATCAACCGAATCCCAACCAACCCGTGCAGCCGAATCCAATTCCGGACGAGGACGATGATGGTATCGGCAGAATCAAGAACTGAAGAAGGCTTTTCTCTGATTGCCTTGCTTGCCGTTATGACTTTGGTGGTCATAGCGCTACTTGCAGTGGCTCCAAGCGTTCAGCTCGCAGTGGAGCGAGAGCGTGAACTTGAAGCAATCAGGCGCGGCGAAGAAGTTGCGGAAGCAATCCGGCAGTACGTCGAGTTCTATCAAGGTACCAAGCTTCCGAAATCGATCGATGATCTTCTTGAGGGTCTGCCAGAGGGTACAAAGAAAAGAATGATCCTTCGCGCCTCCGCAGCGACCGACCCACTCAGCGAAGATGGCAAGTGGAGACTTATAACTCCGCAGAGCACCGCGCTGCTCAATTTCGGAAAAAGGGTGCAGAGTTACAACAACGGTCTTCTACCACCAAACGGAAGTCAGATGCTTGACCGTTTTGTGTTGCCCTTCGTCAATGTCATCAATTCGCGTAG
>CAXRBW010000079.1:0-7233 GCA_964228775.1 Pyrinomonadaceae bacterium
ACCCAATCAGGCCGCTCTTGAGTCACAACCTTCTCAAATTCCAACATTATCTTTGCCGTTTGCACTGCGTGTGACGCATAGCCGACTTCGAGATTGAAGTCCGGCGGTCGTATGGAGAGATCCTCGAAGAAAGAACCTGACATCGACTCATCATAATGTTGGCCCGTATGCACCAGCTGGGGCGAGAAGAGCTCGCTGCGCCGAGCCATCTCGCGAAGAATTGGTGCCATCTTCATGAAGTTAGGACGGGCGCCGACTATGTTGAGGATTTTAAGCACTTTTCTAAAGGCGGATGATGCGTGCACTGCTCGCGGCGCGCACATTTTCATCGAGGGCATTTCTTGTATCGACAATCAGACTCGAAAGACTACAGACTTTCTGATAATCAACTCCGGAATGTTCTGTGCAGATAACCACACAATCAGAGTTAGAGATGAGCTCGTCGGTGAGGTCACTGTTGCTTATCGGTTCGCCGTCACCGATTGTGTATGCATGATCGAAAGTAACCTCGGCGACAAATGGATCATGATATTGGACATCGGCACCCTGAGCCCGTAGAAGATCAATGACTGAAAGTGCGGGCGATTCTCGCATGTCATCAATATCTTTCTTATAAGCGACACCTAGAATCAGAATCTTTGCGCCTTTGACACCCATGCCCTTGTCATTGAGACCATTTCTGACAAGGTCGACGACATATTTGGGCATCGACGAATTGATTTCCTCGGCTAGCGTTATGAACCGCGAGTCGAATCCATGCTGGCGGGCCTTCCACGACAGGTAATGCGGATCCAGCGGGATGCAATGCCCGCCGATTCCCGGACCTGGATAAAAAGGCATGAAACCGAACGGCTTGGTTGCCGCCGCTCTCACAACTTCCCAAGTATCGATACCGAGTGCATTGCACACCTTGGCCATTTCGTTAGCCATTCCGATGTTTATAGCCCTGTAGGTGTTCTCCCAAAGCTTTGCCGCCTCCGCAACCCTGGCTGAGGACACAGGGTGAACGTTCTCAACAATCTGTGAATAGAGCAGCGCCGAGATTTCAGTCGAATCCTTCGAAACACCTCCGACTACTTTGGTGATGTTGTGGGTTTGAAACTGAGGATTACCCGGATCGACCCGCTCAGGAGAAAATGCGAGCAGAAAGTCCTCGTCAATTTTCTGACCATGCTCCTCAAGCATCGGCAAAAGGATTTCATCAGTCGTACCGGGATAGGTTGTCGACTCGAGGATGACGAGTTGACCCTTCCGCATGTGTTTCTTTATCTCGCTTCCTGCAGTCAAGATATAGGACATGTCGGGATCTTTCGTCTTCCGAAGCGGAGTGGGTACGCAGATGATGATTACGTCACATGCACTACATTCGGCAAAATCAGTCGTTGCGGAAAAAAGGTCTTGGGCGATGGCTTTAGCGACCTTTTCGGATGGGACATCTACGATGTGAGAAGTTCCACGATTCAGGGTCTCAGTCTTCTTCGAATCAACCTCGAAACCGATAGTGCGGAAGCCCTTAAGGGCGAATTCAATGGCGAGAGGCAATCCTACATAGCCCAAACCGACCACGCCGACGCATGCGGTCCTGTCATTGATCTTCTTTTCGATTTCTTTCTTTATCGTCATTGGAGGGCGCCGGATTCGGCGATCAGATATCGGCTTCCGCGTCGGGCTAATTGATTCGATAAATCTAAGTGATGAGGGGTTTTGAGTCAAGATTACGCAGGATAAATCGATGAAGGGCAGGTCATTTGAATGTGAAGTCGGCGACGAGCGGTAAATGGTCAGAGGCCACTCTCGAAAGTCGCGAGTTATGGACAAACGAGTGCTCGAGTCTGAGGTGATGATCGTAATAAATATGGTCGAGATTCATCAAAGGAAAAAAGCCAGGGAACGTTTTCCTTCTTGGAAGATGTCCGCTTGGATCTGCACTGTGGAAATGTGAGTGCAAGAGGCGGGAAGGCATCCCGCGCGTCCATTCATTGAAGTCTCCGAGCATCACCCGCGGACCAAAATGCTCTCGCCGAAGAATTTCTTCCCCCAACAACCGCTCGGCCTGACGGGAACGCTCACGCAGGGCCGTGCCGAGGTGGAGATTGTATATATGTATGCGCTGATTGTGGTCCGTGACCACGTCGGTGAGAAGACATCCCCGACGTTCTCTGCGCCCGACAGTCAGATCGAAATTATGGGAATGATCGATGTCATATCGCGTGAGTAGTGCATTTCCATAAGCGTTTCCTCGGTGCAGTCGGTTCTCGCCGAGCGAGACCTTGTATCCAAGCTCTTCTGCAATGAAAGATACCTGGTTGTCTATGCGCTCGGCGCCATGGGCCAATATTTCCTGAAGCGCGATCACATCCGGATCAATTTCCAAAAGTACATCTGCAATGCGTGCGGGACTCGTGCGCAAATCGATTCCACGACATTTATGGACGTTATAGGTGACGATGCGGAAACCTTCACCTCTCATCGTCGCCGTCCCTCGCAATGGATCTAGCGGCATTGACGAACAGCGACAGAGCTAGCCATCCGCATACAAACGCAAAAGGAAAGGCAACCGACTTCGGGAAACGGTACGCAATAAGTGAGAGGGCAATCAGCAACAACGCAGTGGTTGAAGTTATCTTCCATTCTATTGTTCCTAGATTTTTTCTCGCGCCCTTGTAGACAGCGGCGGTCAACGCGCTACCGATGACCACGGCCGAGGGTGCATATCCTGAGTGCCTCGGATGACCTTCACCTGAGCCCTCTTGCGGATCTGCGGTCTTGATGTGACTTCCGTTGCTGATTACGATTTCAGTCGAATTGCCAAGATCCTGTTCGAACATTTCCTGCATTTCAGCACCGAAGCCGACATCCTCCACCAAGATGTCGACCTCGGCATTCCCGACAAAGCTCGAAAGATTCAGGTTCGTGGAACCTATACGCGACCAATAGCCATCGATGACCGCTGTCTTGGAATGGATCATCGGACCGTTCCATTCGAAGACCCTGACACCGTTCTCAATTAGCGCACGGTATCCCGAACGGGCGATTGCGCTCATTATCATGATGTCATTGGCGGCAGGAACGAGTAACTTCACGTCGACTCCCGCCCGAGCGGCAGCTCTCAGCGTCTCAACATAGGAATCAGTTGCGGAAAAATACGCGTCCGTCAGCCACATCGACTTTCGCGCTAGCGCACCGAGCACCTGATCAAGACGGTAAACCCTCGCGTGGCCTGGATCGCTGGCGATTACCCTTATCGGAACATCTTCCAGGTGAGTTTCGGGCTGTTCATCGTCTATCAACCGATCCTCAGTGTTCGCAATGCTATTCCAAATTTTTAGAAAACTAAGGTCTATCTCACGCACACCCGGACCCTTTATTTCAATTCCCGTGTCACGCCATGGTGGGACGCTTCCATCGGCCGAACCTGACCACATTTCGCCGACACAAAGGCCGGACACAAATGCGGTCGCGCCATCGACTGCAAGCACCTTGCGGTGGTCTCGGTTAATCCATGCGAGTGGCGACAGAAATGAAAACGGGTTGTAACACCGAACCTCGACTCCTGCATCCCGTAGTCTCGACCATAATCTGCCAGATGCGTTTCCAAGACCTCCGAGCCAGTCATAGATGACACGCACAGCAACTCCTCGCCTTGCAGCATTAATCAGCCGATCAACGAAGAGCCTCCCTTCAATGTCTTCGTGAATGATGTAGGACTCGAAGTCTATCGATCGCTGCGCACCATCAATGGCACCAAGCCAAGCCGGATAATTTTCACGGGCATCACGCAGAAGCCTCACACGATTGCCGCGTAGCAGTGGTGAACCGGTAATTCTTGTCAACGCATGGCTTGCAATCACACTCGATTGGTCAGAGGCTTGTGCTGGACGATTTCCATACGTTGGAGCCATTGGTTTATCATCGAAATTCAACGTCACACCGCTGGAGACAAATGTCCGGATTCATCTGCAAACTCAAGACCACTCTGAACATGATCAAGTTCGAGCACACGCTTTTTGCGCTTCCGTTCGCACTACTTGGTGCAGTTCTCGCCGAAGGCGGAATCCCCGCGGGTGAGAAGATTGGATGGATTGTTGCCGCGATGGTTGGTGCACGGTCATCGGCAATGACCTTCAACAGAATCATCGACCGCAGATTTGACGCGGAGAACCCGCGGACAGCGAATCGCGAGATACCAACCGGCCGTCTCTCTGTCGGCTTTGCGTGGGGCTTTCTCGTCGCGAACATCATGTTGTTCATCTTCGCGGCCTACCGATTGAATCCTTTGGCACTCAAGCTTGCACCAGTGGCTCTGCTCTTTATACTTGGGTACTCGTTCGCAAAAAGATTCACAAGTCTCGCCCATATAATCCTCGGGATGGGACTTGCAATCTCACCATGTGCGGCATGGATAGGAGTCAAGGGTAGCCTTGACGATCCTGCTCCCATCTTTCTGTCGCTGATGGTGATGATGTGGACTGCGGGCTTTGACGTACTCTACGCGTGCCAGGATTTCGACTTCGACCGACAGGCAGGCTTGCGATCAATCCCCTCGCGCTTTGGCATAGCTCGGGCGTTGATGATTGCACGACTCTTCCATCTTCAGGCATTTTTTGCCTTATTGGTCTTCTATATGATGACTGGCTTGGGATGGCCAGCCCTCTTAGGAGTCGTCGTGACTGGCCTTCTTCTGGTCTATCAACATACCTTGGTTAAGAAAGATGATTTGAGCAGACTCAATGCGGCATTTTTTACAACAAACGCATTCGTCAGCGTGATTCTTCTGGTCGCTTTCGGTGCAGGCGTGCTGATGAAAGACTGACGGTTGAATTAAAACGGAAAAGGCCGCGCATCAGCGCGGCCTTCTTTTTCTATAAGTGGTGAGTTATTTATTATAAACGATGCCGTCTTTCATGACGAACTCAACGTTCTCAAGAATCGAAATCTTCTGCAAAGGGTCACCCGATACCGCGACGATATCAGCGAACTTACCCGCAGTGATGGATCCGAGTGTCTTATCCCATCTCAGCAATGTCGCCGACGTCATAGTAGCGGCCTGAATAGCCTGCATTGGACTCATACCCCACTCGACCATCTTTGCGAACTGGCGACCGTTGAAACCGTTCGGGTACACACCGCCATCCGTACCGTAGGTCATCTTCGCACCTGCAAGGAAGGCCTTTTTGAAATTCTCTCTCTGCGTTCGTCCGACTAGCTTTTCTTTTTCGATGATTTTCTGCGGTGTGCCGAACTTTCCGTATTCAGCGAGGATGTAATCATCGTTGTAGATGTCCATCGAAAGGAAAGTTCCCTTTTCGATTGCCATCTTGATGCCCTCATCATCGATGAACGAGGCATGTTCGACAGAATCGACGCCGGCGCGGATTGCCATCTTGATTGCTTGAGTGCCGTGGGCGTGGGCTGCGACGGGAATGCCGTGCATATGTGCTTCATCGACGATTGCATTCATCTCTTCCTGCGTGAACTGTGGAGCACCGACACTCGCCTCCTCAGAAAGTACTCCTGCGCTCGCACCAAATTTGATGACTTCAGCACCGTACTTGATCATGTAGCGAACCTTTTGTCGTACCGCATCGGCCCCGTTAGCTATTCCTGACATTTCGGCGGGCATGCGTGAATCGAGCCACGGGCTGAACCCAACCATGTCTCCATGACTGCCCGTCGAACCTACGTAGATACCGGCGCATTGCATCCTTGGACCAGGAATCTTACCAGTGTCGATAGCCCTTTTAAGTGCGATATCGACAAAGCCCTCGGCTCCGAGATTTCTGACCGAAGTAAATCCCGCATCGAGTGTGCGTTTCGCTGTGATGTGCGCAGTGATTGCCTCGTCGACGAATGATTCCCTGAAACGGACGGCATAGTAATCGCCGCCGGGGTCGCCTGTGATGTGCACATGGGTGTCGATGAAGCCCGGCATCACCGTGGACTTTGACAAATCGATGACTGTGGCGCCTTCAGGTATCTTCACGTCGGCACCAACCTGCTTGATGATGTTGTCCTCAATCAGAATCACCTGATTCTCGAGAACCTTGCCGCCCACTGTGTCTACTAGTCTGCCCGCCTTTATAACCGTCACCTTCGGGGTGATTGCGCCGACCGAGATAACAAACACCGCCGCCAAAAGAAACGCTGAAATAAACTTTTTCATCTATGCCTCCGAATTTATAAGTCGAAATATCTTGCTTGAATATATCCCTTCGGATTCGTTGCCTTGCGCGTTCTGAATCCGGTCGAACTCGCCAAAATCGAGACTTTTGCGTGATTCAAGGTAACCCCGAGAGCCTTTTCCGTCAAACAGGGTTGGACTTGCTTCAGGCAGACCATTCGATTTGATAAACTCTTACTTTCCTAAATATCGAGCACAAACATCCATGGAGTTCTCTTTCGACACCAATCTCAACAACATCGCCGACAAGATGTCGGTAGGTGAGCGCCTGTCATTTGAGGACGGTGTCAGGCTTTTTGAAACCAGCGACCTCTCATCTCTGGGTAAACTCGCGGACACAGTGAGGCGCAGAAAGCACGGCGCAATCACCTACTTCAACGTCAACCGCCATTTCAACCATACGAACATCTGCGTCGCCGACTGCAAATTCTGTGGTTTTTATCGCAGGGCGCGTCAGGAGGATGCTTACACACGCTCAGTGGAGGAAGGAGTTGAAATAGCGCGGAGAGCCGTCGAGGAGGGCGCCACCGAGCTTCATATCGTTGGCGGACTGAACACGAAACTGCCCTTCAGTTATTACACAGATCTTTTTCGAGCTCTCAAGTGCGAATTTCCGGCATTGCATCTCAAGGCGTTGACGATGGTTGAACTCGACTTCTTCGCCTCGTTCTACAAGATGTCTGATGAGGATGTGATAAGAGAACTGATTGCCGCTGGAATGGATTCATGTCCGGGCGGCGGTGCGGAGATTTTCGCTGAACCGACTAGGTCTCGAATCTGTGACCATAAATGTGGTGCGGATAGGTGGCTAGAACTTGCAGGCAAGGTGCATCAAGCAGGTCTCAAGACAAATGCAACGATGCTTTACGGCCATATCGAATCGATCGAGGACCGCGTCGATCATTTCGTCAGACTGCGTGAGCAGCAGGACAAGACAGGCGGCTTCCAATGCTTCATCCCGCTCGCATTCTTCCCTGAGGGTACCGCGCTCTCGGCACTGCCCGGTCCAAGTGGAGTGGATAGCCTCAAGACCATCGCTGTCTCACGCTTGA
>CAXRBW010000080.1:0-2515 GCA_964228775.1 Pyrinomonadaceae bacterium
CTCGGATGATTGCGGCGGCCCTGAATAGGTAATCTGCTCGCTCGGCGGCCGGGACCTTTCGCCAGCCCTCGAACGCAGAGGTTGCGGCGTCAATCGCCGCCTGCGCATATCCCATCGCATCGGCGTCAGCATCAGAGCAGAGAGCCACGACCTGACTTTTTTCGCCCGGATTAACACTCTCAAACGAACGGTCGGTGAGAATCTTTTCCCCATTCACAACAAGAGGGATGCGCATCCCAAGTTCAGATCTTACTTGCTCGATAGCAGCCATCATGTCAGCGGCGTTTTTTTCATTCGCAAAATCCGTGAATGGTTCGTTCTTGAATATATCTTTCGGGTTCATCGTGCTTATCTCCGTTATTTTCGAAATAAAGATTCTGTAGCTGTCAGTCCCACTCCCCTGTTTTGCGCAGCTTGTTTATCTTTCTTTTAGCAATCTCGCGCTTAAGTGCAGACATTCGGTCTAGAAAAACAATGCCGTCGAGGTGGTCGTTTTCATGAAGGACGCAACGCGCTTCGAGTTCGGTTACATCGAGTTCCTGTTGCTTGCCGTCGGCATCCTGAAATCTGACGACCGCCCTCAAATTACGCCTCACGTCCGAATATATTCCGGGGAATGATAGACAGCCCTCACCGCCGTACTGTTCCCCCTCCTGCATGACGATCTCAGGATTAATCAGCGCGAATTTCCTTTCGCCGTCTGGTGAGTGGGTGCAGTCCATCACGAAGATCCTTTTCGATACTCCAATCTGCGGCGCCGCAAGACCGACGCCCTCGGCGTCATACATCGTCTCGAACATGTCAGAGACAAGTGTTTTCAGAGAGTCGTCAAAAACCTCAACGGGCCGCGCGACCTCGAGGAGTATGGGTTCCGGATAATGGACTATTCTCAGTTTGCTCACTTCGATTCAGTCGATGCGGTTGAGGACCATTCGCAAAGCGTCTTTTTATCTTCAAGCGAGAGCTTCGCGCCCCAATGCGCCCAAAGGTAGGACGGAAGTGGCATCTTATCCCTGGACACCTCGCGACAAATCTCTCCGACGTCACCCCGCCCTGTCGAGAGGTTGAGATGCCGGCGACCGTCGTCGATGTGACTCTTGAGCCACCAATTGACCGGTGTAATCTGCGAATACCATGGGTATCTCGTTTCGTTTGTGTGGCAGTCGGCACATGAATTCTTCAAAATCGCCTTAACATTCGTGGGAATCTGCTCGTTTCCGTCGATGGTCATCGCGCCCTCGACCCTCGGATTAGTCAGATCAGGTCTAACCAGTTGGGCGACTCCAACAAGGGAGAAGGTGACGATTATGATGTACGACAAATTTCTTTTGAGCATTATCTAACTTCCGGAAGCCAAAGTAACCAATTGACGATTGTAACATCGGCTAAGACTTGCTCACTTAGCGTAGCTGATCCGCCAAATCTTTTTTGCACCGTCGTCAGCAATCAAGAGCGATCCGTCAGCGGCGACCAGCAGTCCGACCGGGCGGCCCCATACTTCGTTTGAAGTTTCACTCGGGAGCCATCCGCTAACAAAATCCTCGTAGCTGTTGCCAACGACTTTGCCATTCTTGAATTTGATTCGAATGATTTTGTAGCCAGTTAATTTTTGACGGTTCCAAGAGCCGTGGAGCGCAACAAAGACATCATTGACGTATTCCTTCGGAAACATCTTCCCGGTATAAAAAGTGATGCCGAGCGCGGCCGAATGGGATGTCAGAAGGACATCGGGAAGGATTGTTTTCGCAACTAGTTCGGGATTCTCACCTTTCCTGCGAGGCTCTTCATTCTGGCCGAGATATGCGAATGGGAATCCGTAGAATCCGCCGTCCTTAATCGAGGTGACGTAATCGGGGACAAGATCATCTCCGAGCCCGTCTCTCTCATTCACAGCAGTCCAGAGCTCACCTGTGACGGGATTGAAAGCGAGTCCGATTGGATTTCGCAATCCCGCGGCAAAGATGCGGTGATTCTTTCCGTCAGTGTCATAGACAGATACTGCGGCGCGTCTTGGGTCCTTCTCAACCTCGGCGTTACTCTCCGATCCGATGGCAACGAACATGCGTTTGCCGTCTGGGGAGAAAATCACATTTCGAGTCCAATGTTGGTTATATCCGCCCCGCGTGAGCTCGACAATCTGCTCAGGCTCGGAGTCAGCAATAGTTTGCCCGACCCGGTATTTGAAGCGGACGATTGCATTGGTGTTCGCGACATAGAAGTATCCATTGAAAAAGGCCATGCCGAATGGCTGTTCGACCTTTTCGGTAAAGACAAAGCGCTGTTCCGCTTTTCCATCACGGTCACCATCTCGTAGCACGACGATGCGGTTAGCCCTAGAGTCTGCAATGAAGACATCGCCGTTCGACGCGAGTGCCATCCACCGCGGATAGCGGAAATCACCTTCTGCGAAAACGTTCACGCTGAAGCCTTTCGGCATTCTAAGAACGGCATTTTCAGGCTGGGGGACAATCTTTGACGGCCTAACAGCGCTAGATCGGACGCGCGGCGGGTAGGG